>JAYTKW010000017.1:0-15405 GCA_043729945.1 Candidatus Kaiserbacteria bacterium
ACTCGGCCATGTGGCCGGGCGAATGAAACATCATCAAAGGACTCCCTCATTAGCACAGCAAGAGACGATATGTTCTTGTACTGCGCGATATAAACAATAGCATACTATATTTATAAAGTCAAGCATTTTGCTAGAGATATGTTGGGTTGTCAACAAAAGTGGGGCTAAAACTGGGTTTTTTTGAGGTAAAACTGTGCTAAACTACGCGGTAATGCCCCTTGATATCCTTATTGAAGGATTGCTTTTTTATAAGGCTGCGCCGCAGAAAAAGGCACTACTGACGAAGATGTATGGCGTCTCAGACGAGGATTTTCGCGGTGCCTTGGATGCACTGCGGGACAGGCTTACTGCCGGAGCAACTAGGCTACTTGAAACAGAAACGGATATTCAGTTAGTGACGGCACCTGAACTCGCACCCTTTATCGAGGCTTTGCGTAAGGGGGATATCAAAAGTGATATAGGCAAAGCAGGAGCGGAGACGCTCGCGATTATTTTGTACCGGTCGGGTATCACACGGACTGAGATTGATCATATACGGGGAGTAAACTCGTCTTTTATAATTCGTAATTTGTTGGTGCGAGGTTTGATTGAACGCTCCGAGAAAAAGCAGGGGAGTGGGTATGCGTTTTCAGTTACGCCAGCGTTACTCCAACACTTGGGGGTGGCCGAGAAACGAGAGTTACTCGATTTCGCCCGGATTACTGACCAGCTGGAAACATTCAATCAGCAGGAACTAAGTCCGACATCGCTATGAGTTCGCCTGAAGACTACATCATCCCGTCAGTACCATATGAAGTAACGACGCCTGACAGCTCACGTTTTCCAATCAAGCGGCAACTAGCGCTTTTGGGTTTGATACTAGTAGCAATTTTTGGAACGACGATGATTCCAAAATTTTGGAATCCAACGAAAAACGCTGAGACAAAGACAGCACCTAGTGCACCGCTCGTTACCCTCGATGAAACTATTAAAACTATCCCGACCCTTGAAAATATCACTATCAGCGGTCAGGCGGCGTACGTCTATGACGTTCGCACCAAACGGGCGCTCTATAGTAAAAATGCTGATACTGTACTACCGCTCGCGTCTATCACTAAATTAATGACCGCCTTGATTGCCCGAGAACTGGTTACTAGTGACAAAACAGTCGTGGTGCCTAAGGCAGCGATTTCACAATCTGGTTCAAGTGGATTACTCGAGGGGGAGCGTTTTACTGCTCGGACACTGGCCAACTACGCGGTCATTGCCTCGTCAAATGATGCGGCGTACGCTTTGGCTAGTGCAGTTGGAGCGGTCATAGATGATACAAAAAATCCCAACCAGACCTTTGTGCAAGCCATGAATATCAGGGCAGAAGAATTAGGGTTATCTAATCTGAAATTTAAAAACCCAACGGGACTGGATGTGTCGCCGACTGAAGCGGGGGCGGTCGGCAATGCCCGCGAGGTGTCATTTTTGATGGAATACATTATTCAAAATTATCCCGACATCCTCGAACCGACAACCGACACCAGTGCCCGAATGTACAACAAGGACGGGGCCTACCACGAAGCTGAAAATACCAACCCTATCATTTCAAAAATCCCCAACTTGCTCGGGTCTAAAACTGGGTATACTGATCTAGCGGGAGGGAATCTAACAATCGCCTTTGATGCCGGGTATAATCGACCCATTATTGTAACCGTGCTGGGATCGAGTTACGACGGGCGGTTTGTTGACGTAAAAAAGTTAGTGACGGCGGTTACCGCGTCGCTTGATGCCGAAACTAAATAATGTATTCGTAATCTCTATGGAATTCCCAATTTTCAAAATCCTCATTCCAGCTACGCTCGCGTTTGTGATCGGTATTTTACTCACGCCAATTTTGACCCACTATTTATACAAACACAAAGTTTGGAAAAAGACCGGGGGTAAAACGGCTATTGGTGGACACGTAGCGACTGAATTTAATCGGCTCAAGGGCGACGGTGAACTGAAAACTCCGCGCATGGGTGGAATTGTCATTTGGATGAGTGTTATTGTCACTCTCGGGCTATTCTATTTTGGCAAGGTGCTGTGGCCTAACTCGGTCTTTGAAGATTTATTTTTCCTCAGCCGCGCCCAAACGTGGATACCGGTTTCAACCTTGTTAATTGGAGCGGCGATTGGCTTCCTCAATGACTATTATGATGTGGTGCACGGGGGGAAAGGGTTGCGTCTATCGGTGCGAATCATGATCATCACTATATTGTCTGGAATGATCGGCTGGTGGTTCTATGTAAAATTAGGGGTTGATAGTATCGGCATACCATTTGACGGGTCGCTGTTTGTGGGAGCAGGTATTATTCCGTTTTTTATACTACTGACGATTGCGCTCTATGCCAGCGGCGTCATAGATGGAATTGACGGGCTCTCGGGGGGGGTATTTGCATCAATTTTCTTTTCCTACGCCGGAATTGCCTTTATCCAAAATCAAGTTGACCTCGCCGCCTTTTGCGCGACAGTGGCCGGGGGTATCCTCGCTTTCTTGTGGTTCAACATTCCACCAGCGCGGTTTTGGATGACGGAAACTGGGTCCATGGCCCTAACATTGGCGTTGGCTGTGGTAGTGCTGATGACTGATAATCTGGGGGAGGGAAAAGGGGTTGCGCTCCTACCGCTCATTGGTCTGCCGCTTGTAGCCACAGTCGCGTCTAATGTAGTACAAATTGGGTATCGTAGAGCCACTGGCAAAAAACTATTTCGAATTGCCCCCCTCCATCACCACTTTGAAGCCATTGGGTGGCCGTCGGCCAAAGTCACCATGCGCTACTGGATTATTAGTATCATGTGCGCTATAGCGGGACTGGCCCTCGCAACCATCGTCTAGAGTATGAACACACCCAATATCAAATCTGTTGATACAATTTTACTTGCCTTAGTGTTCACTTTGGTGGTTGGTGGTTTTCTGATTTTTTCGTCTGCCTCACTCGGGCTACTAGCCCGGCAAGGGGCAAGTTTCTCAAGTGTGGCCTTTAACCAGTTTCTCTTTGGAATCGTGGGTGGTACTGGATCACTATTTCTCATGAGTAATCTCTACTACCGAAATCTCCGCCAGTACGCCTTTTATATTTTTACCTTCTCAGTCCTGGTTACTTTGGCGGTATTTATTCCTGGCTTGGGGGCCAGTTACGGCGGGGCGACCCGGTGGATTAACCTTGGTGGCTTTTCCTTTCAACCGGCCGAGATTCTCAAACTTGGTTTTGTCATCTATATCGCCACCTGGCTCTCTGGCATGCAGGAACATATCACTTCATTTGTGTCGGGCACCTTGCCATTTGTAGGGATTATGGGATTTGTGGGATTTATTATGCTTCTGCAACCCGATACAGACACCTTTATGATCATGGCTGCAGCTGGACTGGCAATGTTTATCACAGTCGGCGGACGATGGCGAGATGTAGGGCTAATGTTTTTGTCGGCAGCGGTACTGCTCGCGCTCATTGCCTTTATGCGGCCGTATATTATGGATCGGCTGACAACATTTATGCACCCCGAGAGTGATCCTCAGGGCAGTGGCTACCAGATTCAGCAGTCGCTGATTGCAGTGGGGTCAGGAGGACTTGGTGGTCGAGGCTTTGGCCAAAGTATCCAAAAATTCGAGTATCTACCCGAGCCCATTGGTGACTCTATTTTTGCGGTCTTTGCCGAAGAATTCGGATTTATTGGGAGCACACTCTTGATTTTACTCTTTGTGTCGTTTACCTTTCGGGGGTACAAAATTGCCACTGATGCGCCGGATATGTTTGGTACCTTGCTCGTAGTTGGGTTTATGACGTTGATTGCGTGTCAGGCCTTTCTTAATATCGGGGCTATGGTGGGGGTGGCGCCACTCTCGGGCTTACCTTTACCATTTATTAGTCATGGTGGTACAGCCCTCCTTGCTACTCTGACTATGGTCGGTATTGTCCTCAATGTATCAAAGTACCGCAAAACCAAAGTTAAATAAGCAAACGAGCGTAGCGACTATTGCGAATTTATGCCAGTACTTTGCCCCTTTACTAGGGCAAAGTATCGGCGCAGTTGTCTACCTGGTACCACTGTAAACTTCACGTAGCGACTATTGCGAATTTATGCGAGTAAACTGCCCCTTTCCTAGGGCTGTTTATCCGCGCAGTTGTCTACCTGGTACAAATGTAAATTACTCTTCGTGGCGACAATTGCGAAAGCAGTAATTTTCCGTCTTATTAAAAAGCGAATATAGGTACCTGCATAGAACTGGCCATCTGCACATATGTCTTATGTTAAAATATAAATATGAGAATTGTGTTTGTTGGGGGAGGGAGCGGTGGACATTTCTACCCACTCATAGCCACAGCCGAAGCCCTGCGTGTTCAACAGCCAGAGGCCGAGTTGTTTTATATTGGACCAAATCCGTTTAACGTGGCTGAACTGCGTGCCAATAATATCCGTCACCTGTACTGTCCAGCCGGCAAGATCCGTAAGTACTTTTCCATCCAAAATGTTTTCGATCTTTTCAAAACCTTTGCTGGATTATTTGTCGCTCTGTATAAATTATATGTCTGGTACCCTGATGTTATATTTAGCAAAGGTGGCTACACCAGCGTACCGATTCTACTAGTGGCACGTTTCTATCGTATCCCGGTTGTTATCCATGAATCAGATAGCAAACCGGGTCGCGCTAATGTATTAGCGAAAAAATTTGCCCGTTTTATTGGCATTGCCTATGCCGAAGTGGCGCCGTACTTTCCAGCTGATAAAACGGCACTGGTTGGCATCCCGATTCGGAACGTGATTCGAACCATCGATCCCAATCCGTTTGCAACCCTCGGTCTGCCGGCCGATTTACCACTCATTTATGTAACCGGAGGATCACTCGGGGCTGATCGTATCAATAATCTTATTTTGCGTTCACTACGGTTACTCCTACCCGAATTTAGAATCTTCCATCAGACAGGGACCGAAATGGAGGCAACTGTCATCCAGACGGCTCAGTCTTTGATTACCGATCAAAATTTACTTGACCGATATTATGTCAAAGGAAATGTGCCGGCCGCCACAATCGCAGCCCTCCTTGATGCCGCGAGTCTCGTGATCACCCGTGCCGGGAGCACGACGCTCTTTGAAATTGCTCTCCACGGTAAACCGTCAATAGTGATTCCAATACCCGAAGAAATAAGCCACGACCAACGCACCAACGCCTATGCCTTTGCCCGAACCGGTGCCGCCTCGGTATTAGAAGAGGGAAACCTCACCGAGAATTTGCTTATCGCTGAAATAAAGTCTATTATGACAGACCAGGCAAAATACCTTACTATGCAACAGGCGGCCGTTAATTTCGCCGACCCTAACGCCGCTCTACGTATGGCTGAAACTATTAGGTCAATTGCCCATGAACATGGAAACTAACTCTCATTCACCTACTGCTCCCGTCGTCACGAGATTCGCTCCGTCACCAACGGGTTTTCTGCATATCGGTGGGGTACGAACGGCTCTGTTTGCTTATCTGTATGCGCGCAAGTACCATGGTACTTTTATCCTCCGTATTGAAGACACGGACAAAGAACGCGAAGTTCCCGGATCAATTGCCCATATCCAAGAATCGCTACGCTGGCTCGGGATTACTTGGGATTACGGGCCTGATACAGCTGCGCCCTTTGGTTCATGTATCCAATCCGAACGCCTCGCTAGTTACCAAGTGTACGCACAGAAACTAATTGAGAAAGGTCTGGCCTATCCCGATCCCTATACTGCGGGCGAAGTAGCCCTCTTTAAACAGCAAGCTGCTGACGAAAAACGTCCTTTTCTATTTCGGAATCATCGGCCCGAAACGTTTGAAATATGGGACGGCACTAAACCATTGCGGCTCAAAGTACCAGAGGTGAAACGCTATACCTGGACCGACGCCGCCCGTGGGGAGTTATCTGCCGGCCCTGAGATGCTCGACGATGTAGTACTCATCAAAAGCGACGGGTTTCCGACCTATAACTTTGCCCACATCATCGACGACCACGAAATGGGTGTAACTCACATCATGCGGGCAGACGAATTCATCTCAAGCATGCCAAAATTCCTCAGCATCTATGATGCGCTGGGATTTTCCTATCCTGTATTTGTCACCTTGCCACCGATTTTGCGTGACGACAGAACTAAAAAACTCGGGAAACGCGACGGGGCCAAAGACATCCTCGATTACCGAGCTGACGGTTATTTACCCGAGGCTATGATGAATTTTCTAGCCCTCACCGGCTGGAACCCGGGGACAGAGCAAGAGGTATTTAGTCACGACGAACTGGTAGCGGCTTTTGATATTACTAAAATCCAGAGAGCTGGTGCAGTTTTTAATGAAGAAAAACTCCTCTGGATGAACAAGCAGCACCTGGCAGCGCTTTCCACTATTGGGTTTGTAACATACCTAGAACAGCACCTACCAACCCGTTTAACTAATCTGCCAGGATACACCAGTGAAAAGTTGTCCGCCCTGGCGCCTACTATCCGTGAACGAATCAACACCACCGCCGAATTTGCTGAGGCGGCCTTGGTGGGGGAGTACGATTTTGCCTTTGCTTCACCGACCTATAACACTGAAATTTTACGCTGGAAAAACGACAACCGTGTTGCCGAGGTCCTGCCTCGATTGCGGGAACTTATCAACATTTTAGCAACGGCTGATTTCAGCTCTCCCGAGACAATTAAAACTGCTTTGATGCCCTACGCCGAACTAATCGGCAAAGGGGAAGTGTTGTGGCCAATGCGCACAGCCCTCTCAGGTCGCGCCCAATCACCTGATCCTTTCACCATTGCCTATATCATTGGTCAAGGGGAAACCCTGGCCCGACTGGCTACCGCCTGTGATAAAATAGGGGAGTAATGTACCGTAGATTATTCTTTACGTTTGTATGTGGACTAATGCTCGTACCGAGCCTGTTCATTGTAGTTAGTACAAACGTCTATGCCCAAACATCAGACATTGAAAAACTCCAAGCGGACATCCGTGACCGCAATGGTAGGTTAGGGGAAATCGAAAAAGAAATTGCCAAATTTGAATCAGCACTCAAAGAAGTCGGAGCCGAGAAAAAGACACTCCAGAGCGCGATCGCGAAACTGGAACTCGAACGGGGTAAAGTCCAAGCCGATATTAAATACACCGAACAGAAAATCAGCACGACCGATTTAGAATTAAATAAATTGATTCTCGAAATAAAAGCAGCCGAAGGAGACATCGCTCAAAACAAAGCCGCGATGAGTGAAATTTTGCGCAATGTGTACCAATCAGATCAGGACTCAATGGTGGAAATTCTCTTGGCCCACGCTCAACTATCAGAATTTTGGAATTCACTCGAGAACCTGGACACAGTACGTAATAGTCTCTCGCAAAGAGTAGGGAACTTAAAGGAGCTGCGGCTGGCCCTCGAAACAAAACGTGGAGCAACTGCTGACAGACGCAGTGATTTAGTTGACCTCAAATCACAATACACCGACCAGAGTCAGGTGTTGGCTGTCAACAAAGCTGAACGCAGCGAACTCCTGTCCGCCACCAAAAACGAAGAAGCCAACTACCAAAAATTACTAAAACAAAAGAAAGCGGCTAAAGACCTCATCGAGCGCGAGATGCGCGAGTTCGAAGCAAAATTAACCTTTATTTTAAACCCAACGACTATTCCCGCTGCTGGTACGGCAGTATTCTCGTGGCCACTGGATAAAATCATCATTACCCAGTATTTCGGAGGCACTGAATTTGCCAAACGAAATGCCAGCGTATACGGTGGCCGCGCGTACCATCCTGGCGTAGATTTTGGCATTCCAAGTGGCACCCCAATCAAAGCACCTCTGTCAGGTACAGTCCGGGCAACCGGGAACACCGACGCTGTTGCTGGCTGTTACTCCTGGGGTAAATGGACCCTGATTGACCACGCCAACGGCTTATCCACCCTCTACGCCCACCAGAGCGTCCAGAGCGTTGTAGCTGGGCAGAGGGTGGGCACCGGGGAAGTTATTGGTTACTCCGGTAACACTGGCTATTCAACCGGTCCTCACCTCCACTTTACCGTCTACGCCAAAGACGGCGTCAGCGTCCGCAAATTCAACGAAATCAAAGCTGTCACCAGTTGTGGCGCAGCAACGACGCCAGTAGCTGCGACTGAAGCGTATCTTGACCCGATGTTATACCTCCCGCCGTATTAATTTATCGATATGAGAAATCACCCGTCCAGATTACGGACGGGTGATTTTTAATTCACACTTATGTTTAGGTTTTATTTACACCTTTGTGACGCTCGACAATTTCATTGAGTGTCTCAATACTGTTTTCAATCTGGAACTGCTGCCAGAGTGGCATGAAGCGATCCCGAGTGACTGACAGAAACAGTTCGTCCTCAAAATGGTCACCAAATCTAAAATGATCTTCTAGTGTAGCTACAAGTTTGTAGCCACACTTATCACTGTACTTGGCACTGCGTCCGTTGAACCCAATGACTTTCGAGTAAATAATCCGTAGATTTAGCATGTTAAAGAGATAATCAAGCAGAACCATTTTGGCATTGTAACCGATACCACGGTTCCAGTGTTTCTGGTCCCATATGAGCGCTCCGGTCGTGGCAGTGCCATGAATCATGTCGATACCGTGAACACCCATGGTGCCAATAGCTTCATTTTCGAATTCAATCACCAACACAAGATCTGTTGGAGAATCAGGCTTCCGCAACCACTCCTGCTGAGCTACAAATGATTGCGGATGACGTCGCATCAAATACATACGATTTTCGGGATGATTGATGCCGCTCCAGGCTTTATTTACTTCTTCGTCATCACCCCGCCTGGGGCGTAGACAGCCACCAGGGAACGCAAGGAACAAACCTGGCCGTGCTTCGATATCGGACATTTTGTATCTTTCTCTGTTAAAGAACTGGTTTCAGCTGGTATAAAAAGCCCTCGGCTTGGTATATCCAGCCGAGGAGTTTTTAAGGAGAGTGAGAGCGGGCTTACTCCGTAGTACAAATTCCTCGGCCAAATACAAAGCATGATACGCAAAGCGAATACATAGCAAAAATGCCACATACCGCCTGGGTATCGTGCGTCCAACTATTTAACTTTCGGAAATTTGTTTCCATAAATTCATTTAAGCACGTGGTTTAAATTTGTCAAATTTTTGCATACTAAATTCTGGGTGATTTGTGGTATATACTATTTATATGAAAACACTAAAATTTACACCCGAGTTGTGTGACCTGATACTGGGGGGGGGGTAAAAACTGCTACTTGGCGGTTGTTTGATGATAAAAATTTAGCAGTGGGGGACGAGCTACTATTTATAAATAAAGAAACAGGGGAGAATTTTGGTTCAGCCAAAATTACTTATTGTACGACTAAAACACTCGGCATGCTCACTGATGAAGACTGGATTGGTCACGACCGATTTGCGTCAGATGAGGTCATGTACCAAACTTTTCAACATTACTACGGTGATGCAGTCACACCCAACACTGAAGTTAAAATTATTCACTTTACATTTACACCAACCGAAGAAAATTAATGGGATCGACAGGGGAGTACGAACTATTTTTGCAACAGACGACTCCCCTGTTATTTTTAAAATTTTTTTAATTTTGTGTAGCCGAAAATTTGATTGACAACGGTACCTATCCCAGTCTATTACTTCTACAGAACCTACTCCTCGGCACACATGCACACTACAGTTCGCATCATTATCTGCTTAAGCGCCACGTGCAAAAAATTTCTACCTGATGCAGATATCACGCAAAAGCACTGACTGGCCTTAAAATCGATTTTTGAGCTTCGTAGAATCACCTCATAGAGCTAAAAAGAGGTACCTTGGTAAAAATATAGAATATTGAAAATAGAATATAGAAAAATTAGTTACAACGAAATTCAGATTTAATAAAGTTAAAAACGCAGGGTGGCAACTAATTCATTACCGACGCTGTAGAGAATTTTATCGATCGTACAGGGGACAGGCTCGATTTGGTTGTGGATAGAAACTAATGCAAAATAGCCTTTGTTTATATATAATACTGAGTATTAGAGTTATTATACTCAGTTACCAATAACCTAAAAGGGGGTACCCCACTATCGCCTGATATACTTAGACCGTCATATTCACTATGAACCATTTACCACTCATTGATGATTTTTTACTCCATATTCAAGCAAATAATTATTCGCCTGAAACCTTGTACAATTACGAACGCGATCTCGATACGTTTGCGAATTTTTTGCAACAAGAATTAAAAGGTGTAGCTTTTGCTAACGTTACTAAACGTACTCTTGAGCAATACAAAGCCTACCTCAACTCCCCCACCCGCAAGACGTCATCAGGTGCTGAGTCTGAAGTAAAATTAAAAAGTGGCTCAATTAATCGCCACCTCACTTCCCTGCGCCGCTACCTGGGGTTTCTAATGGATATGGATGAACCGACACCAGTAGCACCAACTGCTATCAAGTTACTCAGGATGCAGAAACCTTCGGGACAGTTACTAGAACTAAATGAACTAATTAGATTTATTGAGTCCCCTACCACCCTAGAGAAAGACGAATTCGTAGCTGCTCGTAACCGGGCTTTGCTAGAGACATTATTTGCGAGCGGAATGCGTATCTCTGAACTTATCAGTCTTAAAATCAGTCAACTTGATCACACGGGTAAAATTTATATTCTCGGAAAAGGCCGCAAGCAGCGTTTCATTTATTTAACAGACCGGGCTGAGGGATTTATTCGGACGTACCTCAAAATGCGTGACGACACCTGTCCGTATATGTTTGTGGCGAGACGAGGCCTTAATGCTAAGGATATTAAAAAACATATCTCAGCCAACTACCTACAAATGAAAATCAAACGCTACCGCGAACTACTTGGTATCAGTATCCCTACCAGTGCCCATTCCCTCCGTCACGGCTTTGCCACATACCTCGCCGAACAAGGCGCTAACCCCGCTGCTATCCAAGTCCTCCTTGGTCATGAGTCACTTGAAACCACCTCCCGCTACGTCCATGCGAGCGACCGCTACGCCGAAACTACCCACCGTGATTTCCACCCTCTCAAGAAATAAACCTTACTGCTGCTATAGGCTCATTATGGCAGCTGGTGTAGAAATGGTGATATTTTTATATGCACCAAGTGCACGAAGGTCTTTGTCTCCGGTAATTATTAGACCACACCACCAATGACAGCAGTTTCAAGTATCATATTATCTTTGACATCACGACAAACATAGATTGAAACTGAGCCAAGTGGTACACAAATTGAATTTTCTCGAAGAATAACTTCAAAAAGTATAATAAGCTCCCAAAAATTTGGGAAATTTTTTACTTATAACTTTTAACATTTCTGTGAAAATTTCTTCAGAAATAATAAGAGATTGACTACCAAGTAACGCCGCCTCCAGCACTCGCCTAGGATTTACACCAAATAACAGTGCCGATAGGTATACATTACTATCAATAGTAACTCGCTTTGCGTGCATACGTTGCTCTATGTAAGTGACATCGCCGTCATCGCTTCATCTTCGTCTTTAAAACGCAGAGATTCCCTTTTTTGTTGCCGGCTTCGAGAATTGATACCAGGATTTCCCTGCGGTATTAATCAGCTAGTGCTAGTCGCCTGAAGTATTCACTACGACTCGCCATTTTTTTTTCACGAGGGTATCTGCTTTCTTAAGCTGCCTTTTATCAAGTGCTATATTTAATATTTTTGTAGCCATATACAGATATTGTAAAGATATTGTTATTCTTGTCTAATTGAACTTTAGGAAGTTCAATTAGACAAGAAAACTAGTTTATTGCTTTAGATATTAGGATAACTGATTTTTCTAGCGACGGTATACGTCCACCAGGCTCTGGCAGAGGCGCCGTTCATAAAATCTATTACCGCCAGATAGGTATCAAGCACGCAGGGATCTTGACGTACGCCGCTCTTTTGACACATTTTTTGGTAGAGGTTGAACGCATCTAACTTTTTGAGGTCAGTAGGTGATTTTAGACCCAGAAACAGGAAATCACGTTCCATTGCCTGCCCCACATTTGGTATGTCGGTGAATTTTTTTACTTCACTTACAGTGCGTGCTTTACCCATAGTCTTTATTTATGCGTATAACAAATTTTTGTAAATGGGCATAACAAAGTGCTTATTACCCATACTTACAAATATAGGGATTTAAAATGTACAAGCTACCACCAGTTACTTTTTGATAGCAGTCATAATTTGTTCAATGGTCGTGGTATCGAGGGCGGTGAGCATTGCTACAGTGCTCATGGTCTCGGGGCCACTTCCATCACGGTCGATACTGAGGGTAAACTTAGCACCATTTTTTGTAATTTTGATAGTGTCGCTACGATTGGTTGCTGGCACAGTAAACAGGGCACTGATGTCGAGGGAGTCACCAGTTTGGGGATCGAAATCTAGAATAGCGGTACTAACTCCGGCTGCGAAGACGGTTAGCATAAATGAATCAGCTCCGGTGCCGCCAGTGAGCTTGTCACTACCCGAGCCGCCTGATAGAGTGTCGTTCCCCTCTCCACCAAGCAAGACATCATCGCCAGCCTCACCTCGTAATATATCGTCACCTAACCAACCGACCAATCTATCATTACCGGTGCCACCATATAGGGTATCGTTACCCTCTCCACCATTTAGCGAATCATTACCATCTTCACCTCGGAGCTCATCGGCGCCGTTACGGCCAGAGATTATATTGTCTCCAGCATCACCGATGAGAGTGCCATCGATTCCGGCTTTACCTTTTATAACAGAACTATCATTTGTTGATGTTGCTCTTGGGTTAGTTGTCGTTGCGCGCGGTGTAGTGGTAGTACCTTGTGGATTTTGATTTACCGGTGGCACCCAACTGGTATTGCGACCAGACACTGATGGCTGGTACCAAGGGTCAGTTTCAGCGGTCTTGGTCGGAGCACTACCAATCGTAAACAATATATTTGCAGTACTAAACTGCCCTAAGGTTGCTCCACGGAACGTTATGGATTGTGTAGAGTTAATTTTTAACACTACATCAGTGCCAGCGACAGTTAGTCTGTTTTGTAGGGCCGCAAAATTCTCGAACATAACTCCGGTTAGCTGTAGAATGTCGTCAGTACCAAAGCCGCGAATCGTATCATGCCCCTCCCCTGTTGCATACACTACAGTATCGTTGCCTGAACCTAGGTCAAGGTAATCATCTCCCTCTTTACCACTAAGCGTATCTGGTCCTGCCCCACCAATAATGTGGTTATTGAGATTATTACCTGTGAGGTTCAGACCTGATTTTGTATCAGCCACTAAGTTTTCTACATTTGGTGGCAGCGTAAAAGCCCGATTTGAATAAACAGTGTCCACTCCCCCGCTCGTACTCTCACTTATGTTTGTTTGACTAGAATAAATATAGAAGAGATCTCCCTGAGCACTACCGCGAAGGTTTTTTGCACCTGTATAAGTTCCGCCAACATCAGTCAGTTTACTACCGGTTACAACGGCATCCACTACTCCGTTACTGTCGATATCGTTCAATTTGGCGTCATTGGCAGTAGTGCGACTCCAGACAAACTTTGTGGTTGGCCAGCGACTTACAAAATTATTGGCGCGAAAATTTGCCAGGCGAGTGTTTTTAAATATTACTGTTTGTGGCTCGGCCAAATCAGCGCCGTTAATCAGCCAGGTGTCTGCTCCTACTTGGGTTAGCTTGGTGAGCGCGTCCGCACTACCCTCAATATGCATACCCTCAAGCACGACCGTATCGTTGGTCCCGAACCCAGAAATCATCTGACTGTAAATATCACGTTTAATAAATACAGTATCGGCTCCTCCGGTGAGACTTATCATATCTGCTCCACCGCCAGAAACTATTCGGTCGTTTCCAGCAGTATCTTTAATCATCGTAGAGGCAGCAGTATCTACAATATCAGCACCAGTGCCACTTCCTTGGACTTTATTTGCTGGATTAAGAGCGTAGATTTTAACGTAATCAATTTGAAAGGTATTGTCTGGTGCAAAGGTCTGATTGTCATAGCCGGGTACCGGATTCCAGCCGTAGTCAGTACTAATTTGATCATTAATAATCATATTCATCGGTGACGTGAGATCAGGTGGAGTGGGAGTTTTAAAAATTTGCCGTAATGAATTACTGTCTGGGCCAAAATAAAACGTGATATCAGTTGGTGTCCATTTAGCAGCGTAAACCCAGAACTGTTCATAAATATCAGCGTTATATTCAGTTAAAGCATCGTGGTGACGGGTGAATTGGTATTGTTCACCGCCACCTTTGGTTCGATAGTTGGGGATCCTCGGCGTACCGCTGGCAGTTATATCAAACTGATTGGTGTACAACACGTTTTGCGTCGCATTACCGGCTACGTCGACTTTATCAAAGAAACTTGAGGTGTGAAATTCATTGTCGGCACCAGTACTTTTGGCAATACCTTTGCCATACGCTTCGAAAATATCAATTTCTGGAGGCCAACCAAGGGTTGAAGGAGAAAGCCAAAAAGCTGGCCAGTGGCCTTTACCTTTAGGGATTTTGGCCTTGATTTCATAATAGCCAAATGCTTGACCCAATGTGTCGTGCATATTGAGCATTCCGGTATAATAATTTACTTTGGGAATACTATCGGCCTGACCAACGAGACGTAGAGCATCAGCTACCGCCGCTTTTTTATTTACTGGAATCACCCCAGCCTCGATATGTAAAATACCATTTGTTATCCTAAATGGATGAATACCGACCAGGTCTCCGGTAGTAGTTTTTGTATATTTGGACAAAAAAACTGATTGTGGTCCGTTGGTAACAAGATTTTCTCGCCTCCCGTCAACATTCCAGATGCCGGTTTTACCATCATATAAATTAAGGTCCTGGTCGAAATTATCTTCTAATACCAAGGTAAAGTTACTGAGGTCAACGGCTGAAGCTGTTTGTGCTGCAGATGTAGTCACAGCAGTGGTTGAGCTCTTACTAACAAGTGCCATAAGCGTTTCGCGTAGCGGAGTCGTCGGGATCGAAACTAAGATAAGCGCTAGCATAGCAATACCGATAAAAGCAGTCAGGCAACCTTGGATAATATATGATGTGGGTTTTTTCATAAAATACGTTTATGTTTTACTAATGTTACGCGCTACGGACTCGTTGGCGGGCTGTCGGTAACAGTAACTGTTTCTAGTACCGGGTCAGGAGTAGGAGCTGGTTCCGGAATCGGGTCTGATATTGTAGTTGGAGTTGGAGTTGGAGCTGGAGTTGGAGTTGGAGTTGGAGTAGGAGTTGGAGTACTGGCACCACCGCCACTGGCTGAAACACCATTACCCTGAGACGCCTCTAGAGCATCGACACGGGCCCGCAGAGCGTCATTTTGTTGTTTGAGAACATCAACATCACTCTCCACAGCTGTGACAGTTCTCCATATTTCTTTGATGGCTTCGACTACAAACGCAAG
>JAYTKW010000018.1:0-23277 GCA_043729945.1 Candidatus Kaiserbacteria bacterium
GAAGGATCGTGGACCTGTAGTGGTTGTGGGACTGCTATCACGAGCCTCCCGTTTACTCCCCGCGACACCAGCAACCTCATGTGTATCGATTGCTATAAAAAGAGCAAGGCGTAGCACAGATGCATACAAAACGCATAACATCCCGTGCATTTTTGTGTGTCAACATACAAAACCTTGATACTAAGATGTAAGAACGGTATACTAAGTTCGGTATGAAAAAGACAAAAGAAAAAGAGCTAGCAATTCAATTAAGAAAAAAAGGTAGTAGTTATAATGAAATTCTTAAATTGGTGCCCGTAGCAAAATCAACGTTGTCTTTATGGTTGCGAGACATTGGATTAAGTGCTCAACAGCAGCAATTCTTTTCAGAAAAAAAACGCCAAGCGCAACTACGTGGTGGAGCAGCACGACATACCGATAGGCTGGAGCGTACAGCAATTGAGATAAATAAAGCAAAAAAATCTATTGGTTCACTTACAAAACGTGAAAGATTGCTTGTTGGAGCAGCTCTCTATTGGGCAGAGGGTGCAAAAGAGAAAGCCTATCGACCCTCAGTTAGACTAGATTTCTGTAACTCTGACCCAGAAATGATTCGATTCTATGTAAAGTGGATACGTGAAATACTATTAGTTCCCGATGATGATATCTTGCAAATTTTGCATATCCATAAAAATCGCCTAAAAGATATTGAGTCGTTCACAAGTTACTGGCTTGATATAACCGGGTTAAAGTTAAAGAATTGTGCTAAACCGGTTATAAAACAACATAATCCTAAAACAAATAGGAAAAATTTAACTGATACATATCATGGATTAGTTGCAATTCGGGTGCGTCGTAGTACTATGTTGAATCGGCGGGTGCTGGGTTATATACATGCCATTGCGCAGTCGCTCTAAATACAAATTACCGGTTCGTCTAATGGTAGGACTCTTGGTTTTGGTCCAAGGTATCGGGGTTCGAGTCCCTGACCGGTAGCACGAGAGTTAAGCCGCCTTCGGGCGGTTTTCTCGTGCTGCCGGTCAATCAACAGTCTGGGAGACTGTTGCGGGGGACTCGAAGCCTGATTGAGTATAGTTTGGGAGCGTAGCGAACCAAACTATCCAATCAGGATACTGAATTCGTAGAATTCGAGTCCCTGTCAATTCTGCCTAGGAGAGTCCTAGGCGAAGCCAAGTCCTAGGCGAAGCCAACTAAGTAGATTATGAGCGTAGCGAAATAATATACTTAGTGATTCGTGACCGAATCAATGTGTCCCGGCAAAAGTATGTTGTATTTACAAAAGATAAAAATGTGTTACAGTTAAAGCAAGATTAGCAATTTGCTGATCTTACTCATGTAGGGCATGAAGGTGGAGCGTGTAAACCGCCCTGCCTCTTCTATATGAGGAAATACGTTGCGCTAGACCCGCACCGTAAAGTCCGTTCACAACTTAATCAGGAGAAGATACATGTCTGTGAAAACCAGCCAAAACAAGCATGAATCCTTGCAAGAGCGCGGGGACCTAGCTGATCTATTTGCTTCAGCCCTTGTTCTCATTCGTGGGAATAAGCGGAGCGAATCTCAGCGTAAAAACTTGCGCCATGCGCTCCAGCTATTTCATGAAAATCGACTTGGCACAGTAATGAATGCTGCCGAGGCTAAGCTTTTTCTGGAAAGTTCTTCACCCGCTCCCTTTGTCATTGAATGGGAGGGTGAGCAGATTGCTCTGTTGTTTAAAAACAGACTCGATCAACTCGGCCTTTCAACCCGGGAATCCATAGCTGCCTGCTCGGAATGGCAGCTGAAGCGTGAATTTAAAAAAGTTAATCCGAGTGGATGGTGGAAAGATTTTAACACTCTGATGCTGATAGCAGGTAAGTGGGGGCTTCAGTTGCGGACACCGAAACTCGAGGAACTTCTCGAGTTGACGATAGGTGAACTCGATCTCACGGTAAGAACGTTTAATGTGCTACAAAACGCACAGATCGTTCAAGTGAAACAGTTGATCGAAATGTCGGAGGCTGAGTTGGTTAATTTGCCAAACTTTGGCCGGATCTCAACACTTAATGAAGTGAAGGAAGTGCTTACCAAGCTGGGTCTTCACCTCAAACCCAATCAAATTTCTTGAAGAGGTTGATGGTCCGACCAGCCCATTAGTTCTTTGGATGTACGAGTAACTGAGTCCCCGCGCAACCCTAACAGGTATGCGCGGGTTTTTTAAATACAATTTGTTTGTTTATACAGAAAAAGTTCCTACATCGTCCCATACAGCCAGCAGTATCATTTCAGTTAAAAAATAATATGTGAGTACTTGAAATAGATTGGCGAACATTGTTATACTTTGAGTCTATGAAAAAAGTTATTGTAGGTTCAACTAATCCTGTAAAATTACAGACCACTCAAGAAGCATTCAGTTTAGTTTTTCCCAATGAAATATTTGAGTTTGAGACTTACTCTGCAGAATCAAATGTGCCTGATCAACCAATAGGGTCAGTTCAGACTAGAGAAGGTGCAAATAACCGCGCTTTAAATAGTAAAATTGAAGTTCCTGAAGCTGACTTCTATGTTGGTTTGGAGGGTGGTATAGAGAAGGTTGGCAATGAATATTGGGTATTTGCTTGGATGTGTGTTTTAAATAACGAAGGTAGTAGTGGCTATGGGAAAACTAGTTCATTTATGTTACCTCCCGAAGTGACAAAACTAATTGAAGAAGGCAAAGAGCTTGGACATTCAACTGATGTTGTATTTAATGAAACTAACTCTAAACATAAAGGAGGAACAGTCGCTATACTGACTAACGAAATCATAACAAGAAAAGATTTTTATCGAGAAGCAATGATATTTGCTCTTATACCGTTTATTAAGCCTGAGCTTTATTCTGCAACAAAGTTTTAACATCGTACCAAACAGCCAGCTCTAAAGTTCTTATAAAGATAGACCTCCGAAAAGATTTGTAATCAAACTGCTTATGCAACGGCTAATTTGATAGTCGGTTGCTTTATTTGCTTATAATTTTTTAAATATGTCAGACGTACCATCAAAGGATATTGAAGCTGAAGAAGCGGACACTGCTGCAGAGGAAAAAAATAAGGGGACAGGCAAAAAAAATAAGGGGACAGGCACATTTAATATGTAAAAGACGTGGCATAATTTAAAATGCCACGGAGCAGTATTTGGAGGTAGGTATATAAACTGATTAGAGAACAAAGTTAAGACACATATTTTTTTGAAATAAATGTGCCTGTCCCCTTTATTGTTGTCCCCTTTATTTGTTTTTGGAGCCGAAGCCAAACGAGCTTTTGACGCCATGATGACCATGCAAAAAATAGATGTAGCTAGGATTAATGAAGCACGACGCGGGTAAAGAATGTGTGCGCCCAAAATGAAAGATTAACTAGAGCAAGAGGACGTACGCCTCATCGGTTTTTTTTACTATATAATTACGAGATGAAAACTATATTTACGGCGTTACTCGTGCTTGTAGCTGCTGGCAGCTACTTTTATGTACATTTTAAGTCAGCCGAAGCTCCTGACGCTACTGTTTCGCCAAAGGTTACGGATGTTAAAGAAACGGACGGTTCTTTGCCGACCGTACCATCAGCTGCGCCACAGATAGCTGTCTTTGAAAATAAGGAATTTAACTTTGGATTTAAATTCAGAATCAAACCGTATGGGTATTCTTAATTTGAAAATAATCCTGATCAAAATAGGGAACAGGGGACGCTGTTTGGTGTTACTTTTATGCGGTCAGACGACTATAACGAATCAGTAGCGTCAGCTGCTGCCGGTAACGCCCATGACGGTCTGCCGGCAATAGTAGTTTCCGTATTTGATGCTGTAGGTACAAGTAATCTAGAAACGTGGCTTGTCCAAAATAATATGATTACCAACTGTACGGCTGATTCGGTACTCGCTACAGAGATTGACGGTAAAGACGCCTCGAGTTGTTTGTGGGACGGTTTGTATTCGGGAATAACCATTGCTCTGTTATTTGATCAAAAAATTTACCTCTTTACAGGTACCCGAGAAGGCGATGAGACCGCGGACGGATATTCATACGAAAAAGATTTCAATGAATTAACCCAAAGTGTCCGGGTTGGATCATAAGTCCTTTCCGTTTTTTATGCCTGTTCGATTGTAAAAAAAATTAAGGAAATTGGTATATAATGAAAGAGTCGTTTAATCACCGTAATGTATTGATATGCTTACAGCATTAGCGTCCTACGGAATTGCCCAGTTGTTTGGGGGAGGATTGATTTTAGCGGTAATTATCTATTTCATTTTCTTTCGCGGTAAGTAATTAATGATGATAGGATCTGAAATTTTGTCAGTAAGAGCCAGTGCGGTATACTGGCTTTTATTATTGAGCTAATTATTTTCTATGTCCCCTTTGTATGAATTTAGTGTGCCGGTGTTTGTTAAAAGTTTGGGAGGATTGAAATTAATTCTGGAAAAGACTGCAGTCGCGGGCTTGGATGAAGCGACACTCCTCGCTGACTCGCTGGCACCCGATATGTTCCCGTTTGTTCGGCAGGTTCAGATAGCGTGTGATAATGCCAAAGGCGCCGTAGCGCGGCTCTCTGGTCAGGAGGTGCCGGCATACCCTGATACGGAAACTACGATTACCGAGCTGTTAGCTCGGGTGGAGAAAACGCTAACTTTTGTACAGTCTGTCACTCAAGAGCAATATGATGGTGCTGAAGAGAGGGTAGTTACGTTACCATATTTCCCCGAGATGTACATGACAGGGCACGATTATTTACAGCAATATGTTTTGGCTAATTTTTATTTCCATTTGTCTATGGCCTATGCAATTGCTCGTAAAAACGGGGTGCCTCTAGGTAAGCCTGATTTTTTGAACGGATTGCCACTACGACCGGTCGTGGTATAAAAGGAATCACGTTCGTATCTTGATTTAAAACAAATAACGGTCATTGGGTGACCGTTATTTGTTTGTTTAAAGAAATGTGGGACAATAGCCGGTATGCGCGTTACCTACCGTGAAGAAGATGAAGTGTCTACGCCCTCGGCACCAATCTCGGTGGCGGATTTTCTGGTGGGAGTTAATGGTAGTTTGTCTCGCCATAGTGCGCGGATCGAAGGGGAGGTAACGAGTGTAAAATTCACTAACGCCAAGGCAATTTATTTCACTATCAAAGATACCAGTCGCGAGGCGCTCCTTGAATGTATCATGTGGCGTTCTGTGTACATTCAAAATGGGATTGAGATGAAACAGGGTGATGTCATCATTGTGAGTGGAGTGCCTGAAATTTATGTACCCTATGGTCGCTTTTCGTTTAAAGCAAATACCATTGAATATGCTGGCGAGGGACAACTAAAGCGGGCCTACGATGAGTTGCGGAACAAGCTGGTGGGCGAGGGACTGCTCGATGTATCAAATAAGCGACCTCTGCCAGCCTACGCGACCCGGATTGGTGTCATCACGTCTCGTTCGGGAGTGGTGATTCAAGATTTCAGCGCGAATCTAGGACGGTATGGATTTAAGGTCACGTTGGTCGATTCTCGGGTAGAAGGTAAAGATGCGATTCATGAACTACTGTCGGCATTGCGGAAACTGGCTACTGCCGATATTGAAATTTTGGTCATCATGCGTGGCGGGGGTTCGCTTGAATCACTCCAGGCATTTAATACCGAGTCAGTTGTTCGCGCGATTGCGAATTTCCCGGTACCGGTGCTGACGGGAATTGGTCATGATGTTGACGTGACCCTGGCGGAGCTCGTGGCAGACGTGGGGTCATCAGCCCCAACAGCGGTTGCTGAAAAATTAAATGAAAACTGGGATACCCTCACGAGTACCCTTCGTTCAGTTGAGTCAAAAATTTATAGCACCTTTGATCGAGCCTTGGTCCGACTCGACCGAGGATTGGAGACCGCCTCGAACCGTATACCACGCCGGTTTGAACAAATGCTGACTGAACGCACCAACGTGCTCACTCGAGCGAGTACTGAAACGAAGGTTATTTTTAGACAGCTTACGAACCGGATTAACTCGGTAGTGAGCACTGTTCTGGCTGCAACCGCCACCATGAATAGTGTGCTTCGGATAATTGATGCCAGACTGGCTGACCTACCTGTAGTTTTTTCCAGGCAAGTACGGGCCCGAGTGACCGCCGCACACACAACAGTTTTCCGGCACTCAGAGCGGATTGTCCAAATGGGTCGAGCCCAAATACGGACCACTGCAACAGAATTAATTACGTATGATAAATCCATTCGTGTCGTCGATCCTGCGTACAATCTGCGCTTGGGATACAGTCTCTCGTATGTAAATGGCACCGTCGTTCGCAAAGTGTCCGATGTCATGATCGGGGCCATTATTACGACACAGCTCGCAGACGGCAGCTTTACAGCTGAAGTAAAATCATTAAAATAAACACAAATATATATGGCAAATAAATCAGAAACAGTGAACCTTACAAAATCACTCGAGGAACTCAACGTCATTGTCTCTTGGTTCGAGAATCAGTCGAACGTCGACGTTGAAGTTGGTTTAGAGAAAGTCCGCGCCGCCGCTGCTCTCATCACCTCATCAAAATCCCGTCTCACCGAAATTGAAAACGAATTCCGCGAACTAGAAAAAGAGATTGGTGTCACTACGACTGAATAAATACTCATCAGTACTACTATGTCCACCGCTCGTGAATTTCTGGATTCGGTAAATAAACGATACGCCGAACTCCATCACACGTACGAGGAGTTATTTTGGGTGACCTACATGGGTGATCAGAAAAAGGCAATGCAACGGGACAGGGCCCAGACGGAGCTCGATTCATTTCGGAGCAATCGTACCCTGCGCTCCGAAGCCGTAGCTTTGATGACCAAAGCTCCGGCTATTCTAAAACCACGACTCCAAACCTGGATTGATTTCTTTGGTCAGTACCAATTGACTCCGGCAGCCGCCATACTCAAAGAAAAAATTGATGCGCTTGAAACGGTAATTGAGCAAAAACGAGCAAGCCGGAGTGAGGGCTATGAAGATCCAGCAACTGGTGCGTTTGTACCGGCGTCAATTATTAAAATGCGTACCATGATGAAAACGCATTCAGAGGAAGCCGTCCGCCAAGCCTGTTTTGTTGCCCGCGAAGAGTTGGCTCTCGACTGTCTGGATGAGTATGTGGAATTGGTAACGTTACGCAATGAGTTTGCTCGGGCGCTTGGCTACGATGATTTTTACGATTATAAACTCAGGCGGGTAGACACTATGTCCAAAGCCGAACTATTTGCCTTGTTTGATCCTATTGAAGCTAAGGCTACGGACAGTTTTACTACTGTTAGAGCACTGGCAAAAAAGAGTCCTGGCCTGCGCCAGCCGTGGAATTTTATGCACCAGATGGTCGGTGATTTTACCGCCGCCGAAGATCAGTATTTTCAATTTGATCAGGCGTTGCTTCGGTGGGGCCGTTCGTTTGCTGCTCTCGGGGTAGATTTTAAAGGTGGTACATTACAACTTGATCTAATCGAGCGAGCGGGTAAATACAATAACGGATTTTGTCACTGGCCAACCCTAGTTCGGCTTGAGAGTGGTAAACGCCTGCCGGGGGCGGCTAACTTTACCTGTAACGTGGTGCCGGGACAGATTGGGTCTGGTGAGATTGGATATAATACATTATTCCACGAAGGCGGCCACGCGGCTCATTTGCTCAATTCAGAACAAAAAGACGTCTTCCTTAATCACGAGTACGCGCCCATGACTGCCGCCTGGGCTGAAACCCACAGTATGTTCATGGATACGATGTTCGACAGTATCGAATGGAAACAGCGTTACGCAAAAAATGTAGCCGGGCAATCGTACCCAGTATCTCTATTTCAGGATAAGGAAGAGAAAATAAATGTTCTGCGCCCGCGCGGAATTCTCTCGATTATTTTCATAGCGCAATTCGAACGGACGGTGTATGAACTGAGGAAACCAACTCGCTCCCAAATAACCAAAATCGCCAAAGCAATGCATCGTCGCTTTTTTGATGAGGCAACAGACTCACTATTGGCCCTCAACACCCCACATATTTATTCCTGGGAAAGTGCCTGTGCCTACCACGGCTATGGTCTGGCAGAAATTGCCGTCGCTCAGTGGCGCGAGTATTTTTTTAAAAAATACGGGTACATTGTCGACAACCCAAAGGTGGTCAAAGAAATACAGGTCACCTGGCAGTGGGGAGGCCAGAAGAGTTTCCTTGACGCCATTAAATCAGCCACTGGCCAGAAACTTTCAAGCGCGGCCCTAATCCGCGAAAATATGGCCACCCCAAAACAAGTTATGCAGACTGCACATGTACGACTCACCCGAATGGAATCTGTAAAACCGTTCACTAAACCAGTCGACCTTAATGCCACAATTTCCCTGGTCCACGGCAAAAAAGAAATCACGAACAACAAAAATGGATTTGAAGCGATGTCCACAGCCTACGCTAAGTTCGTCATAAAACTGTCCCCACCCCCAAAATAAATCCCCAAACCACACCAAATTCCCCAAAGGTCGGTCCTTCGTGAAAGTTCGTACCTTAGTCCTGGTATACTATAAGTAATTTCATACTTAACAAGTTATGACTAAAAAACTAACAAATCATAGAAATATCCCAGCAACTGTTTTTGAACAAAAAGAAGTTCGTCGAGTCTGGCATGACGAGCAGTGGTTTTTCTCCGTTTCCGATGTAGTTGGTGTTTTGACTGATTCCATTGATGTAAAGGAATATATTAAAAAATGCGCATACGAGATATAGAACTGTCTGTCAACTGGGGGACAATTTGTACCCTACCTGAAGTTATTTCAAAAGATGGTAAAAAAAGAAAACAAAATCCCCGCACATAAAGGTGGCAAAATTGCCAAAGATGCCCGCCTAGCGCTCGAAGAAAAAACGGGTAAGAGAGTAGTAAGCGGTGATAATTTCAAAGCAAAGAAATCTCTGCCAAAATAACTCCCTAGAGAAGTTTCCGGAACTAAAAGTTCTTTAGTCCGTTCTAATCCTTTGCCGAAGGATTGAAAGCATAAATTGGTAGGTGGGGACTGGGAATGAGGGTGGGGGTGATTGGTGGGGTATACTGCTGGTATATGAAAAATAGAACAGAAATACTGCGTCCGATTGTTGGGCGAGAGGTAGCTATCGTGATTGCTTTGGGGGCACTGGCGCTGCTTGTGTTGCCGGGAATGACTCTGGCGGCTACGCAGCCTTGTGTGATTGACCGGGATTTGCAGATGGGGGTGACGGGGACTGATGTGAAGTGTTTGCAACAGTATTTAAATAATAATGGTTTTACTATTGCTGAATCAGGGGTTGGATCAAAAGGGAAAGAAACGGGGGAGTATAAAGCTCTGACCGAAGCCGCAGTTATCAAATGGCAAAAGGCGAATAACCTTAATCCGGCGATTGGGTATTTCGGTGCTCGGTCACGACTGGTATTTAAAAACGGTGCTGGTGCTACAAGCGCTGCTGGGCAGGTGCTCGGGGCGTCGACGTCAAAAGCGCCCTTGATCACCGAAACTCCGGTGAGCGATGCTGATGCGGCGCTGTTGGCACAAGTTATGGCGCTTAAAGCTAAGATTGAGGCAGCGGCGGGTGGCTCTGCGGTTACCACTCCACAGTCGACGACTGCTCCTACAAAGCCGGCAGTGGCTACCACTCCAGCAGTAGCTATTGCAACAGTTGCCGGTAGCGCTGAAGTCCAGGCGAAAATGAAAGATGTCCTCGGAATTATTTCCAAAGCTGAAAAAGCTATCAAAAAAATGACCGATGCGGGAGATATTAAAGATGCCAAGGTCAGCCTCGCCACGGCCAAGGATTCAGTCCTGTCTGCCCTGCGCGAATTTATCGCCGGTACCTATCCAGATGCCTTGAGTAAACTAAAGAGTGCTAAAGGTGATGCGACTGATGCTCTCGATCTAGCCGAAGGTGGGTCCGAAGAAGATCAGGCCAACGAAGATGTCGACAATGTGAGTGATGCTTACGACGATGCTAAAGACGAAATTGATCAGGCTGACGATGATGGAGATACTGTGACCGCCGCCCGAAAATTATTAAAGCGAGCCGCCAATACTATTGATGACGCGCAGACTGCTCTCGATGATGAAGATTTTGCTCGAGCGATTGATTATGCTGATGAGGCCGATGGATTGATTAGTGATGCAATTGATGCAATCGGAGACAAGTAACAGAGTAAGTTTTCTAAAAAAGCTAACGTGCATACGTAAGCCGTCCCCCAAAAAGTAGACACCAGAGTGTCTACTTTTTGTATATTTTGTAATAGTAAAGAACCAGGTTCGGTATTAACTGGAGTCACCAGGCACAGAGGTTGCACGGGAAATCGTTATCCCGAAATACCCTTCCTTAGTTCGCCTCAGTCAGGGTGATTTATTCGCTTATTCATCATACATTTGTTTATGCAAGATCAAAAAAAAGACGTTCGCACCAACGAGTCGGTTACCCCAACTCGCACAGATGCTGATACTAACAAGCAGATGGATGCCAGTAAGAAGGCGTAAACTACCAAACCCACTCACCTAAACGGAGTGGGTTTGGTTGTTTTACTACTGATATTGCAGATTTTTTGCTCAAAATCACAACATTCCCTGACACCGCTCATTGTCTTTGATACAATATCGTTATATGCAATTTAAAAAATTATTTGATTACTCGCAGCCGGTTGTCGCTGCTACTACTATATTCAGTGTCGTACTAATTGGATTGGTTTTGTATGGTACGCAGGTGGTATATACGCTTAAGTTGGCGAGCGATACCATTGAGGTGACCGGATCAGCTAAACAATCAGTAGTCGCCGATACCGGCAGACTGACGGTAACCCTCGAAGCCAAAACTGGACTCGACGGGGCGCAGACGGGAACCGAACGCCTAGAGTCGGCTCTCACGGCTATTGGCACCTATTTAAAAAACGCTCAGTTGTCCGAATATGAATTGCCTGCCGGTAGTAGTAATCCAACCTACTATTATCCCCAAAATGGTGAAGCGGTTCAAACTGGCTACTCCGTAACTCGTAGCGTGGTCATTCGCAGTCAAGACGTAGCGCGACTCAATCAATTAGCTAATGACACCAAGCCATTTACTGGGACTGGGTACACAGTTAGTGTTGGTGGCCTCGAACTAACGTACAGTAAACTAGATGAAATGAGAGTGTCTCTCCTTACCGATGCTATCGCCGACGCCAAGGCTCGCGCCGAAGCCATCGCTGCGAACTCGGGGCGAGGAGTGGGACAATTACGGAATGCTGTTGGCGGTGTGGTCCAGGTATTGCCAGCCGGCGGAGTCGATATCAGTGACTACGGTACGTATGACACTGGCAGTATGAACAAGGATGTGATGGTTACTGTCCGCACGACATTTAGTTTGCAGTAAGACCTCTATGGTATTGTAAAGAAAAAGCTATTTATATTATGGAAATGAAACTCGATACTGCAGAAAAATTTTCATTGATAAAACGGGCCAAGAGTTTCACCCACGCTGGCCGGGGATTGTGGATATTTATCCGCTCGACGCATAATGCGTGGATACACCTCGTGATTTTAGTAATGGCAGTGACGCTGGGAATATATTTATCTATTACTGTAGTGGAGTGGATGGTATTGGTGTTGGCAGGTGGGTTCGTTCTGGCAGCCGAGGCGTTTAATACCGCCATTGAAATTGATATTGATTTAACGTCACCGGAGTATCATCCCTATGCTCGTGACACCAAAGATGTTGCTGCAGGGGCAGTATTAATTGCTGCAACAACAGCCGTGATTATAGGGGGTTTTATTTTTGGGCACTATCTGATCTAGAACTAACCTAGCCCTACTTTTCTTTTTCGGTGCGGTAGACTTGTTTTAGGAGGGTGACGTGTTCCTCGTAGGTTTTGGTGCAGTAAAATTTGCCAACCGTATCGTGAAAGTAAAACAAGCAGTCAGTTTCGCGGGGATTCAGGGCAGCTATAATGGCGTCAATCGAGGGGTTGGCGATTGGTCCAGGCGGTAGTCCGGAATTTTTGTACGTGTTGTACGGTGAATCAATTGATTTGTCGGCAGGGGTTGGTACTGGCCACCAATTTTCGGCCCCAGTTGGTTTATTTTGGGTACTGCGGGCGTACTGCATGGTGGCGTCAATTTGCAAACGCATATTAATAAACAATCGGTTCCAGATGATTCCTGAAATGTAGCGCATATCTTCGAAATCATAGGCTTCGCGTTCGAGGAGTGACGCAATTATAAGAGTGTCACGTAGAGGAACAACACTCTCTATTTCATCCGTGTAGCGGGTACGGACTTCAGCGTTGAATTTCTCGGCAACGGCCACGGCGACTGATTCGGGGTCAGCATTTTTTGCCACGGTATATTTACCGGGATATAGTTTACCGTCAGGTAATTCAGGCACTTCGGATTGTAGTCTGGTACGAAAAATATCCTGCTCGGCTGTATCCCAGCCGAGGATGTGGGCAAAGTGAGCCACGACTTCCTCGGACCGTTCTCCTGATTGAATGACAAGCGTACGGCTAATTGGTGACGCTAAATTCTGATACCAATCTAGCTGGGCTAGTTTGGCTGTTAATTTAGTCAGCCAACCCGTGGCGAGCGACGGCCCGGTATGATTCGAAGCCACTGAAGTATCAATGTACGTTGTGACCTGGGGGCTCTCGGAGACAGTTTTGGTTTTAGGGTTAACTCCAATCGGAAATGGTTTTGTACTGCTTCCGGTATTAATTTCATTAACCGCCGAACTGCCAGTAAGGGTATTTTTTACAAAAGGAGCAAATGAAGTAAAAGGGAGCAAGAGCGCGAGGCAGAGACCGCCGGTGACTAGTGCCGGCAAGAATAAATTACGCCTGCGCAGCCGGCGAGGCTCAGGTAAGAGGAGTACCTTTGGTTTTTTAGAGGAAGTCTGTTTCATAGTAGATGGCTACATTGCATCGTCTGGCGTGCTAAATTATGGCATATTAATGACTGATACGAAAGAGGTTGGTATGAAAAATTTACGGGTGCGTGGTACACTTGGTTTATATGTATAAAATCTTGCGTGCACTGTTTGCTGTTTTGGGTATGGTGTTTTTTGGGTTATTGCTCGCTCTCGCCTACGTGGTGGTTGCTGATCCATTTAATCTCAGTCCTGTGGTTGATGTACTCTGGCAGTCGGGGACGACTGCGCCAAAGGATACTGTGTCGGGAACAGACGTTGCTCCACCTGCAGCTAGTCCATCCGTAAAGGCGGACGCAACAGACCCAAATGGCGCTAGTGCCTCTACGCCAGCAGCGGCAGGTCTGTCTGCTGAACAGACGGCCGCGCTCAAGACCGTAGGTGTCGACCCGAACACCCTACCAACCACTATTTCTCCCGATCAAGAAGCTTGTTTCATTGGAATTTTAGGAGCGTCCCGGGTGGCAGAAATAAAGAGCGGTGCGACACCAACTGCCACTGAATTTTTTGCAGCGCGTGGCTGTATCAAATAGGGGATGGGCTCAGCGAGTGAAATTATGCTAGTATGCGGGTCACATCATTATGAATCAAGATATAATCTACATTTTTGGTAAACACGCCGTCTACGAGGCCCTCACTGTGCGGCCAGAACTGGTGGCTGAACTCTATATCGAGCATGGTTTTACCGATGAGAAAATCTTTGCGGCGGTTACGCGGGCAGGGGTGGTAATAAAGGTCCTAAATCCCAAGCGTCTCCCTGGCGGTTTACGTGGTGAAGCGGTGCATCAAGGAATCATTGCGGGGATTGCAGTGAATAAACTCATGGTGCCGTATCGCGATTTTATTCAAACAGTAGTACCAACTCCGGACACGTGCATTCTTATTTTAGGCGAGGTCCAAGATCCTCATAACGTGGGTGCTGTTATTCGTAACGCAGCGGCTTTTGGTATTGCGGCCGTGCTCATTCCACCTCATAACCAGTCCCCTGTTACTGGAACGGTGGTCAAAGTGTCGGCGGGGATGGCCTTTCGGATTCCGCTGGTCGAAATTAGTAACGTAAATACAGCTATTCGCGATTTAAAAGAGCGTAGCTTTTGGGTGTATGGTTTGGCTGGGGAAGAGGGGGCGGTTCCTTTGGGGTCAGAGCAATTCACAAAACCAACCGTGTTTGTGCTCGGGAACGAAGGAGCTGGTTTGCGTGAAAAAACCCGCGAGACCTGCGATACCCTGGTGTCCATCCCGATGCACCCGCGGTGCGAATCACTAAACGCCGCTGCGTCGGCGGCGGTTGTGATGTACGCCTGGAGCACGCAGCATTCAGTCGCATTGTCCACGAATGTGGGGTAAAATAGGCTACCGAAAGCCTCTCGTACATGGTACGGTAGTGGTACATTGGAGAGTAATCAAGATCAATAATTAGTTGTAATAAATTTTCGTATGGAAGACAAAAATCAGACAAATACAAATCCCGTTGTGTCAGGTGGTACAAATGTAAATCCCGAACCGGCTGCAGCCGCCGCAGATGCGAGTCAGATAATACCAGCTGAGTCAATCACTGACAGTATGTCTAGTGTAGTTACGGAAGCAGTTCCCGTTACAACCTTCGAGACTAGTGTCACGACTGCGGCAGTATCCAGTACACGAGCCACAATCCTGAAACAATATACTATCGCAATAGCGGTGATTCTCGTGATTGGTGGTGGATTGTGGTACGCTCTGGAACAGCAAGGTCGGGTGCACACTGGTGTATTCGATTCAGTCATTGCCCTCGTCAAACCAGTACCAGTCGCCGCTGTAGTTAATGGCGTAAAAATTCCTCTGGCTGACTACGAAAAAAATAAACTCCAACTCGAACAAGCAGCCACCCAAGGAGGTAATGATCCAAAAAACGCTAGTATTGCCGAACAGATTAACAAACAAGCAATTGATGTTTTAGTAAACACTGAACTCTTGCGCCAAGAGGCTGGCAAGGCGGGATTAACTGTCACTGAGGAACAAATCAAGGCCCGGTACGATGAAATTGTAAAAGGACTCCAGGGTGAAGATAAATTAAACGAGCGGATGGCTGAGTTAGGCATGACCAAAGAAAACTTAATGAAAGATATTGCCGGTGAGATTCTAATCCAGTCATATCTGACCAAAGAGGTTGATGTGACCGCCATCAAAATCGAAGAAAAAGATATCAAAACAGTCTACGATCAAGCCAATACTAATCCTGAATCACCTCTCCCACCATACGACCAGGTAAAGGCTGCTATCGAAGGCCAGCTCCGGACTACCAAAGAGCAAGAGCTCGTGAATGCGTTCATCGAGAAAATTCGCGAAACAGCTACTATCGAAGTCAAAATCTAACGAGTACCACAGTCCAGACCTAGAGTGAGTCCGCCTGGTAACCTGTCTATAAAATTCCGTGAAAGCTTCTCTCAGTGAAATAACCCATGTAGTTACCCATCACCCCACTGAACGCGCAGAGCGTTTGCGGGCGCTGTCGCTGCCAGAGCAGAGTGCGCTCGTTACTAGTTTGTCACCATATGTTCAGCAACAGTTGCTGGCCGAATTAACACTCGACGAAATTGTGGCTATCGTTGACCATATGGATTTACTGATGGCCGAAAAAGTCTTGCGGAGAATCAAAGACGTGCGCCGTCGCCATAAGGTCATAAATCGCCTAAAAGCCGAGGTTCGTGAGAAAGTCGACTATTTCCTGCGGTTTCACCCCAAGGCAACATTGTCTATTATCCATTTTAACTATGTCTTTCTACCGGCAGCAGCTACGGTAGGTGATGCGGGGGATGCTATTGACGCCCACTACAAAGAAACTGGCAAATTCCCTGAGGTACTGGTTCATGAGGCGGGCACCTTGGTTGGCGAAGTGTCCTTGGCTACCCTCGTGCGTGAGCGAAATACGTTACTGTTATCCCATTGTGTGACGCCGGTCACGACGGTTTCATTCCACGCCGAAGTAGCATTTATTCTCGATACTATCCGGGCTTCGAAACGTAAAAAAATTGTTGTGCTTGATGTAGACCAAAGTGTGTTGGGTATCATTTACGCTGATGACGCGATGGAATTATTTGGCCGAATGCCGGTCGAGTCCCTCTATAGTTTTGCCGGAGTAGAGGGGAGTGAGCTGCCATTTGATTCAAGTTGGTCTAAATTTAGTAATCGCTACCGGTGGCTGATACTCAATCTAGCAACCGCCTTTCTCGCAGGCTCAGTGATCGTGTGGTTCCAGGATACCGTTGATAAACTTACCTTGCTCGCGGTCTATATTCCCATCGTAGCCGGGATGGGTGGCAATGCTGCCAGTCAAACCTTTGCTGTGATGTTACGAGGAATAACCTTAGGTACGGTGTCGCTGAAAACTGCGTGGCCAGCGGTGCGTAACGAAGTTCTGGCTGGTCTACTCAACGGTTGTTTGATGGGTCTAATTGTAGCGGTTATTTCGGTGGTCTTTAATGGTAGCTGGCTGCTAGGTCTAGTAGTGGCCCTGGCTATGATTTCGGTCCATCTGGTGGCCGGCTTCTTTGGGGCGTTAGTCCCTGTCATTATGAAATTACTGGGTCGTGATCCGGCGTCGACATCAATGATTTTTATTTCGACCGCCACTGATGTGTTCGGTATTTTGTCTCTATTGGGGTTTGGAACACTGTTACTAATGTAAAGGCGCGGTTGTTTTGTGTGGGGATGTGCTGTGAGCGTGCGTACAGGTACCATGGAGTACTATCTCAATATTTTTGATAGCAAAATGAGGAATTCTGAATTGCTTTTTCAGCGCTTCAGTATTAGCTTCGAAATGTACCAGTCGGTCGCAATTGTCACACAGGGCGTGGTAGTGAGGGGTTTCTTGGTACTCATAGGTAGCCTCGGACCCACCCAGGTGGAGTTTCTTAATAACGCCATCTGCTACAAATAAATCAAGATTACGGTAAATTGTCACTTGATCAATACCTGGAAGGAGTTTATGGATATCGCTTGCCGAGAGAGTCCCGTGACTCTTTTTAAGTGTGGCAATGATTTCTTTTCGGTGTTTGGTGAGGCGCATATAGTGAGTAGTATAATGGCAAAGAGATACATATGCAACTCATTTGCATTTTTAAAGCAGATTTGGTAGTATGCAAATTAGTTGCATTTAGCTGATTAATAGTTTTGAATAAATAGTTATTGTATGTTGATTGAAATTTTGTCAGCGGCGGTCGTAATCATGTTGGCGTCCCTGGCAGGCGTATTGTTTACTGCCAAAGTGGCGCGGGAATTTTTGTCGAGTCGGTTATCATTTTTAGTGTCCTTTTCAGCCGGAGTATTTTTGGTCACATCAGGAGCTTTGGCTTTGGAAGTGTTTGAAATTTTCGCAGGAATGGTATGGCAAGGCATTGGGTTGATTCTAGTGGGGTATGCTTTGGCCTGGTTTGTTGAAAAAATGATGCCCGAGTCCCATCATCACCATGACCCACATGACCATGACGGACATACTCATAACAAGACGGGGGCTCGCAAACTATTGATTGGGGATGCAATCCATAATGTGGGGGATGGTATCATTTTGGTGCCAGCTTTTTTGGCGTCTCCGGCGCTTGGGTTGGCGGTAACGGCATCAGTATTTATTCATGAAATTCTGCAGGGAATTTCCGAATTTTTCGTTCTCAAGCAAGCGGGGTACAGTACGAGACGAGCGCTTATCCTTAATTTCATTACCAATAGTAGTATTATCGTGGGGGTAATGCTTTCGTATTGGGCAGTTGCCTCTCACGAACTCGAAGGGTTGTTGTTGGCTTTGTCAGCCGGTTTCTTTATTCATGTAGTGGTACATGATTTATTACCCCGACCGCATCAACACGAAACCACTATACGTTTTTTGCAACACGTAGTTTTGGTTGCTGTCGGACTTGTAGTTATGGCCAGTATCGCGAGCGCCTTAGCTGAGGGTCATGCGCATGGTGACGAGCATAGTGACGGTACGGAACATATCGAAGGAGATAGTCATGCCGATCATGACGGCGAAGCGCTTCGCAGAAAATAATGTGGATTATGTAATGACTAAAAGGGACGGGCATAGCTCGGTCCTTTTTGTTATACTAGTAGTATATTCATTAATTAATTCGTATCAACTATGATTTGGTTTGTCATCATTGTTTTGGCTGTGTTTTTGCTCCCGTCGATGCTGTATGTAGTAAAAGGTAAGACGGCGGCGATTTTAGAAACGTTTGGTCGCCCACACCCCGCGGCCGTGTTTCCCGGGCTCCACGTTAAATTGCCGTGGCCAATTACGACGATTGTGTCGCGGGTTAATTTACAGCTCCAGGAAATTCACGCGGATGTGTCAGTGAAAACGAGCGACAACGCCTTTATGATGTTGCCGGTTAAAGTGCAGTATAAAGCAAGCGACGATGCCGTTGGCGCGGTCAAGGCCCACTACGAACTTGAATCACCGGAAAAACAAATTACCTCGTATGTTCTTAATAACGTTAGGCAGACTGCCTCGGGGATGGAAATGACTGAGCTCTACGCTAATCGCGACGCAGTTGAGTCTCAGGTGCAGACAGCACTCTCTGAACAGTTTGCACGATTCGGATACAGTATTGAAAACGTGTTGGTCGACGAACCACAGCCGAGTGTGGAAGTACGTGATGCGTTTAACAAAGTTATCGCGAGTAAACGTTTGATGGAGGCCGCTCGCAACGAAGCCGAAGCTGCCCGAATTAAACTCGTTGGCGCCGCCCAAGCCGAAGCCGAGAGTAAAAAACTGCAGGGAGAGGGTATGGCCCAGATGCGGACTGCTATCGCCCGTGGACTTGAAGAGGCGATGGAGACAATGCAAAAGGCTGGGCTGCAAAGTGATGTGGCGATTCAATTTCTGACTGACACGAATCGTCTCGACACCATCACGAGTGCAGCCTCCCATGGAAATACAATTATTATTGATGCCGGTGCCAACCGTGACTTGGCGGGTATGGCCGCAATGCTTGATTCGATAAAGACAAAATAGAGAAGCGATTAATTTTGGCACGATACTGCGTTGTCTGCGTCGCGATGATACTCATCGTACAAAAGTACGCCTCGCACCACCACTCCTTTTTCCTTACAGGAACTGTCCACTCATTGGGTATTTTTTCAAAATCCCTCAATGAGTCTTGCGAAGTGACATCAGGTCACTTCTCACTAGCACTGTACTCACCTACAAAGGTCCAACGACCACTTAACAAAGTAAGAAACAAAACACCGCAAACTTAGTTTGCGGTGTTTTGTATTATTGAATAACACCGTGGATTGCCACGTCGTCGTACCTCCTCCTCGCAAAGACGAACAGCATTGCATTTCCAATGTCTTTGCGAGGCAATGGAGCGAATGCGGAATTGACGTGGCAATCCAAGTCTTTATTTTTTCCAGATTGTTTATCATTTTCTCTTCACTCTATTCACTAATCCAGATTCAATATTCACTCTCCCTCTAGTACACTAGTAATACTATGTACTTTTACCGTAAGCCGACTGAGACTACCCAGCCGCCGCATAAAATTAAATTTTGGTTTGTCTATCTGATTGCAGTTATTTTCAACTTCCACACCCTCGTCGTGTCATACACCAGTCCGACGTACCTTGGTGAGTTTATTGATGTCAGACACATCGGACTCATATACTCAATTGGTTCAATTGGTTCGCTACTGATTTTTATTTTTTTGCCGAGCTTACTTAAACGATTCGGCAATTTCCTGGTCACAATAGGTTTGATGATCATTTCGATGGGAACTCTCGCCCTGATGGGAATTGGTCTATCTGCACCACTGGTTATACTTGGTCTTATTTTGTTCTTGATTATTAATCCCTTGATTTATTTAAATATCGACATCTTTACTGAGACTTTAATTGGTAAAAATGAGGGCGCGACCGGACATGTGCGCGGACTGACATTGTCACTCATGAGCCTCGCCGCCTTATGTGCACCGCTGACTATTAGTTACATGGTGGGTGAAGGCGATAACCTAGCCCAGCTATATTTTATCGCCATTGGCGTTGGGGTGGTCTTTAGTTTGATTGTCATAGCTGCCTTTCGCGGTTTTGTTGATCCGCTCTATCACAAAATAAAGCTCAAGCCGCTCATCCGTCAATGTTGGGAGAATAAAGCGATTAAATTGGTGTTGGCAACTCACTTTCTTCTCCAAATATTTTTCACTTGGACAGTTGTCTACTTCCCATTGTATCTCGCTAGTGTCATTGGACTACCTTGGTCGTCTATTGGCGCCATTATTGCCGCTGGACTCCTCGCCTATGTTCTCTTTGAATACCCGATTGGTATCCTGGCTGATAATTATTTTGGCGAAAAAGAAATGATGGCTATCGGCTTTCTAATTCTCGCGATTACGGTATCAAGCATCTCATTTATGACGACGGCTATGCTAATCCCCTGGATGATTCTGATGTTTTGTAGTCGAATTGGTGCCAGCTTGGTTGAAGTCACTACCGAAAGCTACTTCTTCAAAAAAGTTAGCGGCCAAGACGCCAACCTGATGAGCGTCTTTAGACTCACCCGTCCGCTGGCTGTTCTCGCCGGCTCGCTCCTGGGTAGCCTCTGCCTCGCCATCATGCCTTTCCATCTGGCTTTTATCGTCTTAGGTTTTGTCATGGTCATCGGTATCTTTTTGACACTTGGAATTGAAGACACAAGATAAAATTGAATATTGAAAATAGAAGATGGAAAATTAAATATGTAACTCGTCCAACCTTTCTGTTAGCAGAGAGGTATAACTTCCACGTATAATGTAGCGGTTAACCGCTACATTATACGTATGTTTTTTAACTATACTTACTGTACCTCTAGTCACAGTAAAATAATTTTACTGCGGTAAACCGTACCGACTACCGACTTTTTGAACCATGTTCTCGGTGACGAGTTTTTGCAGTTGGTGTGTAAGACGCTCTGGCTCGATTGCACCCAGCTGTTTAGTTAGAACAGGAAGAGTAAAACTAGTTTTTGCCTGACTGAGCGTCCGGATGATAGCGCCCCGGATTTGGCGGTCGCTGCCAACAAATTTTGACTGCTTGGTGTAGTGCTTGCTTTGGGTGTTTTTGTTACCAATTGTTTGCTTGAGATGACTCCCATAATCCATCACAGCGTAGTACCAATCTCTCGGGTTTGCTTGATCAAGGGTGCTAGTAATTACCGGTAGCAGCAACGAATCAGGTACGGCTGTCTCATCTGGGAAAAAGTGCTGGAGATAGACTGTCCTAATATTGGTTTCAATGATTGTTGAGGGCATTGAGAAAGCAAAGGCTGCTACAGCACCGGCAGTATAGGGACCGATACCTGGTAAAGATTTAAGCGTAGCAATATCGTAAGGCCACTCCCCTTTATACTCCCTTATAATCGCTTGTGCACAAAGGTGAAGCAACTTTGCCCGTCTATTGTATCCCAAGCCCTGCCACACGGTTAAAACTGCCCCAAGAGGAGCTTCCGCGAGCGCTTGTACCGTTGGGAATAAACTCAAGAATTCAGCGTATTTTGGTATCACACGCGCCACCTGGGTTTGCTGTAACATGACTTCCGAAACCAGTATTTTATAGGGGTCATGTGTCTGTCGCCACGGTAAATCATGCCGACCATGGGCGGTATAAAATTTTTTTACGGTGTCAACAAAAGCTTGCTGCTTTTTTGTCATATTAAGCTATGGATTGCCACGCTACTACCAATTAAAATAACCTAGAGGGAGGATTCGCAATTGTCGTCTAAGTGTTGAAGTAGTAGCGAAAAGAGGGGCGACCGCAACGATTACAGGTTCCAGCGATTTGCCCTAGGAAGGGGCAAATCGGGAACAAAATTCGCCATTGTCGCTAGCTTCTTACAGAAGCTGTTCAGGTTGTCGCTATTTTTGCAAAATAGCTGGCTACCTCTTGCGAAAGTCTCCCAGACTTTCTCACTCTGTGGCTCATTTTTATTCAACAATCGTATAGTCTGCTTGCATCTTTGGCTTGCGCGGCACTAGTATCCAGGCTACCAGATAAAATAATAGACCAGGGAACACGCCTGTCAGGATAATCAAGACGACGGCAGCTAGTCTAAACACAACAGGATCTTGTTTGAAGTACTCTGCCATTCCTGACAGGACTCCTGCTACTACGGCTGTCTCTTGGTCTCGGTGTAATCTTTTTGTTGTCATATATTTTTATAAATTACATCTTTGCGTTCGACGACAATCTCCCACCCCATCCGTTTACCATACGTATACAGTTTTTCATTTGGATTAAAACAAATCGCTGTTTCCACTGATTCCAAGAGTGATATGTCCCCATCAGTATCTCCGACCGCAATTGAGCCAGTTCGCGTGAGTGCAGGATTATGCTCAAATACTCGCTTTACAATATTGGCTTTGTTCTCAATCAAGTGAACGTCGGTCACGAGCCCCGTAAATCTATCTTGAGGGCCAATCTCATACATCCGTCCGTATACTTTATCAAACCCATACTGTTTGCAAAAGGCGTCGAGAACAGTTTTGGGCGACTGGGAGATAGCGACGATGTAGTAACCTTTGCTTTTGAGCTCAGTAATCAAATCGCGCGTATACCGATAGACTCGTTTACTATGAACAGCTACCACCCGCTTCCCCACGTCTGCAAATTCACCGTAGTGCACGCCTTTAATGTGCGTAAGATAGGTTTCAATCACCGCGCTAATATAGTCATCGTAGGTTCCTTCACGATTACGCCAAGCGGTGTATTCATTGCGGTAGATATCTTTGGCTTCGCTCGGAAACACACCATCTTTAATTAAGGCTTCAACCAGTTCAATAAATAAACTCGACCGAAAAATCGTCCCGTCAACATCAAAGAAAGCGACTGGTTGTTGCATGACTCTAGTATATAACAAAAAAGCCCCAGCTAGAAACTGGGAACTTACCAAAAAATTTTTGACGCAGAGAGGAGCGGCGTCAACTCTCCCCTCTGCGACGAGCAACGCTTGCGCGTGCTCATGCTACCGTTCACATACCCCTTCTGCGGCGAAGGAAGTCAGAACTAGCAACAACTCAAAAAGAGCAAACGCATACATACGGGAAAGGCTGCCACCTCCCCCGTATGCAAAACGCCCCACCAGAGGAACGTTCAGATTGATGCATCCTAGCTGCAGTTGGGGGCCGAACTCCGCTGCTAGGCAACAATCTTGCGAACGATTAGATTACTCTATCCCAGGTATTTATGCAACCTCAATAAAAACTGGTCGTAATTCGCGCCAGATTTCTTCGGACATGGTTTTGATTGTAAAGAGACCAGCTTCATCAGTACCCACGGCACTGATGGTAATGGCTTGATCAGGCGCGACAGCTTCTACATAGCCCAACCTCCCTTCGCCGTCACTACTACGCCACTCTATCACCGTATCTGTTTTTGGCGTCACACCA
>JAYTKW010000019.1:0-45453 GCA_043729945.1 Candidatus Kaiserbacteria bacterium
CGGGATTAAAATTTGGGTAGTCTCGGGCTATCGCTCGTACCGGGAACAAGCCGGCCTCAAAGGAGCCTACACCGCTACCTACGGCAGTGGCGCTAACGCTTTTTCGGCAGACCAGGGGTATTCAGAGCACCAACTCGGCACCACTTTTGATTTCACAACCGCAGATCTCGGAGGTAGTATCAATGGCTTTGACGGTACCCCGGCCTTTACCTGGCTCCAAAAAAACGCCCAGAAATACGGCTTCACCCTCTCCTACCCCAAGGGTAATACGTACTATATCTACGAACCCTGGCACTGGCGTTTTGTCGGCGAGGATTTGGCAAGCGACCTGAAAAAAGACAGCGCCAGCTTCTACGACTGGGACCAACGCAAAATTGATACCTACCTCATTTCAATTTTTGATTAGTTGCTAAAAAATTTAAATTCATTTATATTTCCTACAGCGATGTAAGGGGGTTGTTCTTGATGAAGTTTAAAAAAGATGCTGTTCTGTTCGTTCACGATGTATGGGACGGAAAGCTATGTAGTGAAGTTAGAGCAATGTCTCTTGGCTTCAGTATCATGAGTCATGAATCTGGATACACAAAAAAGAAGCTCGGGGATTATATCCTGACTTACCAGCCCATTGCTATTATAGTCAGCACTCCGTGTTTTGATTGGCCTTTGGTAGAGTTCTACGAAGCTTATACGAAAAATCATCCAACTACGCCTATATTATTTGCCGTAAATAGGCACCTATGCCAATCAAGTCAACCGGAATGGAATATGTTTTGGCCAAAGCGGTCGCTGGTATTAGGACGCAGAGAGCTGACCGGATTGTCTTTAATGCAAGCAATCTACTCGTCACATGAAGCAGAGCGCGTATACCAATAGGTATACGCGCTACTTGTATATATTAGCGAACAAAATTTATTTAAGAATATATGCCCCGTCAATTCGTGACGGTCATTTACTTTATCTAATTTTTATATTCTGAATTAATAAATTACGATTATCACCAGTAGACATAAAATCCGCATCAGAAATTTTATGAGCTCGTTTACCCCAATAGGCATCATTTTGTTGAGTTTGACTGCAGTATTTCATATCTGGATTATATTACGATATCCCATAAAAATGCAGTGAATTATTCACAAGATTTATTCGCACAACCTCTTCATCCTCGCCGCGTATCTGGGCGATTTTTTTGTAGACTGCTTGCACCATCCAGGGTTCACATCGTTTACCACGGTACGGGATGGGGGCTACAAAAGGGCAATCAGTTTCGGCGTGAATGAGATCAAGAGGTACATTCCGAACGATATCCTCATACACTTTGGCAAACGTAATCACACCCGTAAATGAAACAGTGCCGCCAATAGTGAAAAAGGCTTTAGCCTCATCGTACGTCCCAGCATAAAAATGCACATTGAACGGCACCTTGGCATATTGCGTTAGTACCGCAAGCACATCCGTATAGACACTCCGTCCCGTCGGGCTCGACTCCCCTGGCTTTGGTCCACGAGTGTGGATCATCAGGGGTAACCCGAATTCATTAGCTAATTGTATCTGGGCGATAAACGCTTCTTCTTGCACGGCGTACGTATCCGGACTCGTATGATAATAATCAAATCCACACTCCCCAATCCCCACGATTTTGCCTTGGCTTCGAGCAATGAGGTCGCGATAAAATTGGGGGTTAAAAACTTCCCCTTTAGAAATAAACGGCGCTCCCCCCACGCCAATTTCACCTTCATCGTGCATGTCAGGAACCGTCTGAATGGGATGTAGTCCCACCATCGCATACAGCTGGTCGTGCGCGAGCGCCAAATTAACCGCCCGGGAACTAGTCGATTCCTTGGTACCGATATTTATCACCGCCACCTCCTCTTGCACACACTTTGCAATCACCGACTCGACATCATCCGAAAACGCAGATAAATTAAGATGCGCATGGGTATCAATAAATTTCATATTATACTTGTAAAGACTTAAAACGCTCTAGTTTAAATCTATAAAATCCAATAATTTTAATTGTCCCATCGGGGATAGTAATAAGCATTTCATCAACACGCTCAAATAAAATGGATGGAAAATCTTTATGATTTTGGGTGGCCAATAGTAATTCGTTGGCACTTCCTGGTACTTTGGCGTATTTTGCAATCTGGGCCGCAATAATAACATCAGCAATCTTCACTTGCTTATTATCATTACGCACATATATTTGGGATATATGAAGCGCTCTGTCAAAAGTATCCTTATCTGGATTTAAAACCAGGTGATTTTCACCACAAAGGCCGGCGAGTAATTTTTCACCATCTGTAACGTTGCGTAATCCTCGTAAAAACTCAAAACGGATAGTACTTTCAACCACAGAACTAATATGTAACCGCTTTAGCTCATTATGGAAATTTAGAAACTCATCAGGGTATTTAGACGTGTCAATAAGAACATTAGTGTCTAGTAAAACAAAACCTCGTTCTGGTATCGATAATTTCATTATTCTTCCCAGACAAAACCACGACGTTCACTCTCGCGAATATCCTTACCTACTTTTTCAGCCAATCGTCGAACGTTATCGTTCCAATTGTAGCTACTATTTTTTGTTTCTGAGGGACTAATCATGCAATTAGTATAACACCACAAATTATGTTGTACACAACCGCCCCCAGGAGCACTACAGCTTTGTTTACACCCTGTGGGTATTGCTTTTATATATAATATGTGTTATTATCTTAACTGGGTGGGGGCATTTTCATGAAGGATTCGGCGATGAGCAACGCTCCCAAAAAACTGACCACCCACGCGAGTACCTTTCGTTGGTACCACTCCTGGGTGACGATTCTATCACCTTTTGTGATAGTAATACTTTTCGGAATGATGGCGATTGCCATCAAACCGTGAGAATTGCTGGTGGAAACACCGGCACAAGCGCGCAACCCTTCACCAGGATGCGCGCTTTGACATTACACGTCTATCATGAGACCATGCGGACTGAAACCTTAGCAAGATGGAAATAAAATGGACGGATTCAATTATCCAGCTGACCCGCTTCTTGACCGATCTTGGCACCAATGGTGGGACATTCAACTGATCAATCTGGATGAATTTTTACGTGGATTGATTCTCGACTAAAGCAAGCTGGCGGACTCACTTGGGTCCGTCAGTTATTTTATACCCCACGTATTACCTCAAGTAATTCTGGGAATGTTTCTGTTAAAAAATGGAAACGGTCATCACAAACATGGAGGATGGCAGTTGGGTACCGTACAACAAAGCCCTCGCTTTGTGAGAGTGGAACAACAGTATCGTCGGTCGAGTGCCAGAGATGGGTCTCGGTAATTGCTGTCTTAAAACCACTCCACGCAGCTAGGTCAATATCGAAACCTGCGACCATGTCCACGCACGGCGCAATGAGATGGAGCTGTGCTACAGTTACTGATAACTTGTTTTCTGTTAAATATCTCAATAGAAATCCTCCACCAAGTGAGTGTCCAATCAGTAGCGAATTATCAGTCAGATACGGAATTACCTTTTTAAACCAAATACTCCAAGCTACATAGTCAGCGTTTTGCTTGCACGGCATTGCCGGAGCGAATAATTCGTGAGTATCTACAAGCTCCGTCGCCAGCCAATCTCGCCAACGTTTTCGCTCTGGTGTGTAGGGATTGTAATTCCAGTTGCAGATGGTATTACGGAAATCTTCCATCGTCGCAAACGAATCTCCACCATGGATAAAAACGATTTTGGTTTTTTCTGACATTAGTTTTCTAAACGACCAAAGAGATTTTCGGGTTTTTTATTGGCAAGTACCGCATCTTTTATGATCACATTGGCTGCTGGCATAATTGGATGGAGTAGGCGGGCGATTATATACACTTCGAGAACTAATTCTCGAATAATCGATTGAGCTTTAACTAGGTCGGTCTTAACCAGTTTAAAGGGTTCTTCGATTGAAATTAGTTCATCAAGGGCACCGATTCTCCCCCAGACATAGTCGCAAGCTGCCTGGAGATTATAGTCAGTTATGGCTGATGTATATTCAGTCGAAAATGGAGTTGGTTCAGGTCGAGTCACAGGTTCAGTGAGATGTGTTTCGGCCATCTTCATGACACGCGCCACGAGGTTGCCAAGGCCGTTTACTAAATCAGCGGTGTACCACTCATCGAGGCGGTCCCAGGTGATGTCGGTGTCGTCAAAGGGGTGGACGTGACGCAGGAGGAGGTAGCGGGTAGCGTCGGTGCCATACCGAGCAATCAGCTCGTATGGTGAAATAACGTTACCAATTGATTTGCTCATTTTCTGTCCTCCGCTGTTGATGAAACCGTGGTAGATCACTTTATCGGTGGCTTTGACTCCCGCTGATTTGAGCATCGCTTGCCACATCACCGACTGGAAACGGATTTGGTCTTTGCCGGCTAGTTGCAACACTTCCCCGTCTCGCCAGAATTTTCCGAAATTTCCTGACTCGTCTGGCCAACCAAGGGTACTGATATAATTGGTCAGCGCGTCGAACCAGACGTACATAACCTGATCCTCGTCATCAGGCACGGGGATTCCCCAATCGAGACGTGATTTCTCACGACTAATTGAAAAATCTTCTAAACCGCCAGCGACGAAGTTAATCGCCTCTTGCCTACGCCACTCGGGCTCGATGACACCAAATTTACCCAGGTACGCTTCTAAATAGGATTGGTAATTGGAGAGTTTGAAAAAGTAATTTTCTTCTTCGACTTCGGTCACAGCTTTGGTATGAATCGGGCAGATTCGTCCTTCGAGCAATTCTGATTCTTTATAAAATAGCTCACAGCCGACACAATACAAACCACTGTATTTCTTTTTGTAAATATCACCGTTGGCCAGACACCGCCTCCAAATTTCTTGGGCTGCTTTTTTGTGATTTTCGTCGGTTGTCCGGATAAAGTTATCGAATGACAAATTGAGTCCTACGGCCGGATCAGCCAAACGTTTAAATTCGCCGGCGTAATGATCAACGTAGGTTTGACGTTCCTGTCCTGACTCGTCAGCCTTTTGGGCAATTTTTTGACCGTGTTCATCAGTACCGGTCGAAAAGAAAACGTCAGTATCGCTCAGGCGCCAATACGAAGCGAGCGCGTCCGCTACCACAATCTCATACGCAAACCCAATATGCGGGTCCGAGTTTACATAGGGCAAGGTGGTGGTTATATAGCGTGGTGTTTTCATAAACGATTTGTATACTTATAAATCCAATCATGTTCGCCGATGTTGTAAAAAATAACCAAGTCTTCTTTCTCAAATTTGAAGATGATTCTGTGTTTTACATCTACTCTTAAACTCCAATAGTTCTTATTTCGGGGATTTAGCTTTTCTATATTGAGTGAAGGATGGATGGGATTTACTTTAAAAAAATCAATCTGCTTTTCGGCTTTTATCTTTACTGATAAAGCTAACTTTTTGTATCTCTTTTCAAATTCAGGAGTAAACCGGATCTCCATATATTTATGTTTAACGCAAATCCTTAAGTGAACTAAGTTTCTTTGTTTTTCCGGCTTTTACTTCCTTTTCTGCTTTGTCCATACTAGCTAAAAACTCATCACTGAACATACCGAGAGCAGCTGCTATTCGTTCAAAGCGGTCAGCATCAAATTCTACTGTAAAAGTAGCCTTGTTGCTTTGGACTCTTTTAGTAACTGTAATAGGTAACGTTTTCATAACAATACTGTACCACAGCTAGCAAAATAAAAAAGGTGGACGGCTTCAAGGTGAAGCCGTCCGGACCGATTTTTTGCAAAATTTATTCAAGCCTACCAGAACTAGCTCCTGTTGTTGCACAGATAATGACTGAACAATTGCGGCCAAAAGAACCAAAATCGTCAAGTCTACATCTGGACTACTCAGCAAATCCAACAGCAGCTTCTTTTGAACCGCGGACAACACCGCAATCGCTTGAATATTGTCTCTGGTTAATGGCGCCATTTCTGCGTCATGACAGACGCAGTCTTTGGGCGGAAGGTACGGAAGTTCCTTTTCCGATGCAAGTGAATCGGGAAACCAAAACGCCATTGGAATGTTCAGCGTTTGCGAAATTTTGTACAGAGATTCAGTCCTGGGTACGGATTTCGTCTCAAGCATTCGCTGCATTGCGGATCTTTCATAACCGGCCATTTTTGCCAAACTGATCATGGTCAAACCATGTGCTGCTTTAACCTTTCTAAGCTGTGTTCGGATGAACTGCGCTAGTATTTCCTTGGTTTCTGCGTCAGAGATTCTGACGCCGTTATCACCATCACTGTCCAGCATGACAAGCCTCCTAACTATAAAGGACTGGGATCTCTATGATCAAGTGATCATAAAACTTGAAATACACTACTCCTATTTTAATCTGTTAGCAAGGTCTGCGATTGCGACCCGCTCTTGTTCCCCGCTGTCACGGTGGCGAATGGTGACGGTGTCGAGTAACTCTGGATTTTCTCCGAGAGTGTCAAAGTCTATAACGATGCAGTACGGAGTACCGATTTCGTCTTGGCGGCGGTAGCGTTTGCCAACATTACCGTTATCATCCCAGGCGACATTACCAAATTCTTTTTTTAGTAGACCAAAAACACCGCGGGCTTTTTCAACTAATTCAGGTTTATTTTTTAGAAGTGGTGACACACACGCCAGATACGGTGCCAGATGTTTAGGGAGTTTAAGGAAGGTACGAATATCACCTCCCAGATCATCTTCGGTGTAGGCTTCACACAAGACTGCAGTAATAGCCCGCCCAACACCAAAAGATGGTTCGAGAACATGCGGCACAAATTTTGTACCATCTGCTTCTACATACTCCATGGATTTGCCACTCGCAGTTTGGTGGGCCATGAGGTCATGGTTGGTACGGTACGCAAAACCAGCCAACTCATCAAAGCCCTTGCCCGGGAAATTATACTCAAAATCGATAGTGCGTTTACTGTAGTGAGCCAGGTCATTTTCTGGCACTTCGAGCTCCTGCACATTGGCACGTGACAATCCTAGATGGTCAAACCAACTCCAGATGTCCAGGCGCCATTTTTCGAATTGCTCTATCCATTCACTCTCACGGACGAAATACTCAATCTCCATTTGTTCAAATTCACGAACTCGAAATAGGAATTCCCGTGGCGCAATTTCATTACGGAAAGCTTTACCAATCTGTCCAATACCAAACGGCATTTTTGGCGACATGCTATCAACTACGTTTTTAAAGTTCACAAATATACCCTGAGCGGTTTCTGGACGGAGATACACCAAACCCTCAGGACCAGCCGTGGCGCCAATGCGGGTTTCGAACATCATGTTAAAAGTACGCGTCTTTGACAACAAGTTCCCTTTTGGACTTTTGATCCCCCGCTCTGTGATTACAGCATCAATCTGTTCTAGTGATAAACCATCAGCCTCAATTCCATTGTCTTTCAAAAAATGGTCGGCACGAAATCGCTCACCAGTCACCACATCCTCTAGCATAGGATCTGCAAATCCAGCACCAGTGTGTCCACTCGCTTCCCAAACTTTGGCGTTCATCAGAATTGAAGCATCTAGACCGTACATATCCTCGCGACCGTCCACAAACATTTTCCACCACTCTCGTTTAATGTTGTTATTAAGAGCAACGCCAAGCGGACCTAAATCCCAAGTACCTTTGAGGCCACCATAAATATCGGAGCCATGAAACACAAACCCGCGGCGTTTGCATAGGGCGGTGATTTTTTCCATGGTGACAATTTCGGGAGTAGACATAGATAGATGGAGTTAGAATTTAAAAAAGGTAATTATTTTACAACGCTGTTTTGAGGACTTTACCGTTTTCTTCCTCTAAACCTGATTCGGGACCGAGTTCGCTGCTCGCGGGGATGCTCTCGGCTCGGATGACCGCGCCGGTAAAGCGATCCGTGGCGCGCAGCCTTTGGCTACCCAACACTGCTGGTGTTGTACCAATTTGGTTCTGACTTGGCAAGAGGCCGATTTGGAAAACGGTTTGTTTTTCTTTGCCCGCATCGATATTACCGACATTCCAGGTCAGTTCTTTGCTAATCGGGTTAAACACCAAATTACCGTCACCCGAAGACAGATTTTTCCAATTTACGTACTGCGGGAGCGAGGTCGTGACAACCGCACCACTGACGTCATTGCCGCCTGCGCCAGCTCGCAAGGTGACGGTGTACGTCGTTTCGGTATCAGCAACCGGTGGCAAAGGACCCACATCGTTAAAGCCAGCTACCCCCCGTCCGACAGTCCGATTTACCGTTACCGATGAAGTAAACTTAACCTCAGTTTTAGCTGTACCAACCAATTGTTCAGTGGCTCTTGTTTCGTTTACTCGTCTGGCGTAGGCATTGGCGGTAATGGTAAATGCTGGTGTTGATTTTTGATCACTTGGTTTAAGGGTGAACGAAAATTTTTTCGTGGCGCCGGGCGCTACCTGCGCAAGCGAACTATCGCCTGACGGGGCAAAGCGGATAACGTCTTTAACTGAATCATAGACACCCTTATCAACATCAACTGATTCGCGCACGAGAATATTACCTTTGACAGCTACCTCAACCGCCATGTCATACAATGACTCTTCGAGGGTATTTTGGACCGTTATCTCGACCTTGGTTTCGTCCCCCGTTTGTAGCGTCACCACACTTGCGGTCTGTGCATTCACACCTATTCCCACCCCGATAAACGGTTGTTCAATCACAAAATCAGTACTGGCGTTAGCGAGTACCGATCCAATAGTAAATTCGTTGTCTTGCTGTGGTGTCCCCGCCGAGAATTTCATTTGGAACTCTTCGGCCTGTTGCCCGACGATGACACCTTTAATAGTAATTTTAGTCGACTGCTGTGGTTTTATTTCTTTGATAATCCACTCACTCTCGCGGTACGCTGGATTTGGTTCGGCACTGGTGTAATCAAAATTATTGGGGTAATTGGCTGATACGAGGATATTTTGTAGTGGTGTTGTCGCATTTGATTTAATTGTAAGCGTCACGTCAACGGCCTGGCCAGCTGACACTTTCTTGAGTGAATCAACACTAATCACCAGGGGTGACGACGTGATTTTAAACTTTAGCGGATCAGCTTCTTTGTAGAAGGTGCCATTGGAATCAACGAGGTGGTATTCAACCGTAGCGGTAATTTCGCGTTCTTGGTTTTCTTCGCCGAACATCACGGCCTTAACTGGTACATTGATGGCTTCGCCCGGAGCAATGGTATTGAGGTCAATTCGCTCCTCATAGAGATCCCGGGGATTTTCCTCAGCTGATTTACTGCCGGCTGGATATTTAACAATCAGCACGACCGATTCAATAGGGACTTTATTTTGATTGGTGATACCAATAGTAAGCGGCATCACCTCCCCGCCGCCGACTGTGAGCGGACCATTGATGGTAATGCCAATGTTCTTGCTCGAGATTTCGGTATTGCCAAACATTAAATAGAGACTCGACACACCGAGCACCAGCATAAATATACCCAGAGCGGCCAAGAGAATAATGGCCCTGTAACTGAAGCGAAACCGCTTTTTAGCAATCGGTGTGACAGAGGCTTCTTCTACCGGCTCAACAGCTACCTGGGGTTCCGGCGGGTGTGATTCGAAGTTGGTTGATTGGGGAATGGGGTGCGGGGCGACCCAACCACCCATCATTTCAGTTGGCGGCAGTTGCGGGCGCGAACTAGTGTCCACACCAACAGACGACGTCCCTCGTTCATACAAACGACGGCGCATATCTTCCATTTGAGCTTGTTTCTTTATTTCTGGCATATCGTGAATTGTAGTATAGCATTTCCGCGTATAACAACCCAACCGAGCAGGTGTGGTGACGACTATTTTTACAATTGACTAGCGGCCTGCGCGTGAATGGTGGTCGACTGCAAATACGGTAATAGATCCGGGGACACAACAGCAAGTGCCTGGGCCAAGGTTGGTTCAAACACCGTTACCAGCTTTGGGTCTGTGGAGATGTACCCTAAAATTGCTAGGATACGAACTTCGATGATTTCTTCGGCCAATACCCGCGACCCAGCCGTATCGGAAGCGAGGTACTGTAGTCCATAGATCAACTCATCATACAATTCTGGATGTGGCTCTTCGCCGGCAACAAACCGCCGCAGTAATTTGAGAATCCGGACCACACTCCCCCGCGCCGGACGCGAGAGCGCGTTCTCAAATATATTACCCATACTATCTACGCTCCCAATCCGCCAGCCGGTCTTACCCTTAATCAAGGAAACGGTAATCAGAGAAAAATCCTGCAGCGCGTACCGTTGTTTGCTACGCTCTTCACGCACACTCCGCGCACTCGCATACAACATCCCCGCCGATTTGGTAAACAGGAGGAATGATTTGTCCGCGGTATTGTGGTCGAAACTGCCGCAGACCAGGGCTTCGGTAATATAAGTCTGATAACTCATATGCGAGACATGTGGTAAAAATCGCGAACTACTTCGTTGCTCAGCGAAAAAATCTTTTCATCATATGCGCGATATGGTTCGAGGTCTTTTCCTTGCGCGCCTCGTGTTTCATCGATTTTTAGCACACTTGATTGGTAGGTAAACTATTATTAACGTTTTTCGATACTCAGGGTAAACGTGTATTCACCAGGGGTGACGGTGGTGCCGTAGGCTTGGGCAAAGATGATCTCCGCTGCGCCGACGGTTTTTGTGAGCAGGTCGCGGTGAGTAGTGATGGCGGCCTGACCTGATTCGGTCGAATCAATGGTCAGGACAATCCGATCTGCCGGTTCGAGGCCAGCATCTTTGCGCATGTCTTGCACAGCTCGCATTACTTCACGGACAGCTCCTTCGGCCAAGAGTTCTGGCGTTAAATTCCAATTAAAACCAAAAGCTCTGTCCTCTTGTCTGTAGCCGTCTTCTAAAATTATCGAATTAACATTTAATTCATCGGCTAGTATCGGAGCGCACTCTTCCCAGTATCTGGGAGATGGTCCGCTGTGCCCAATTAGAAACGACACTAGTGGCTGCCTGACGTTAATTTTTTGTTGCATACGCAACATTAGACCATTTGTTGCATACGCACGGATATTCATCATGCTCGCAATCAAATCATTTGCTACCTCCCCGCCTGCTGGCCAGGCGGTCAAATGGACACTGAGTGCTTCATCCTCGGCTCGTACAGCACGGTAGAGATACTCGGCATAAAATGGCATCACTGGGGCCATGACTTTGGCGAGTTCACTTAAAACAAATCGAATAGTTCCCAGGGTTTGGGTTTTGTCGGCTACATCATCTGCCTTCAGTCGCTCGCGACTGCGTCTGAGGTACCAGACCGAGACATCGTCGATAAAGTCAGCAATTGGGCGAGTAGCTTTATCGAGTTCATAATTTTTGTAACCGGTGGTTGATTCGGCAATCAGTTGGTTGAGGCGAGCAATAATCCAGCGGTCTAGGATATGTTCTGAATCACCTTTTGCCTCAGTCCCGTCAGCATACATTTCGTACATCGCCAGCACATTGTGTAGGCGACCAATGTTTTTACGCTGTAGTTCGAGAACTTCTTTTTCCGAAAAGTTCAGATCGTCCGCCCGCATCAAGGGTGAGGTGAGCAGGTAGTAACGGACCGCGTCAGCACCAACGCGATCAACCAATTCCATTGGGTCGGGATAATTTTTGAGTGACTTACTCATCTTTTTACCGTCTTCGGCCAATACCAATCCGTTTACGATCACATTCTCAAATGGTGATTTCCCGAATAGTGCGGTTCCTAATACCATGAGGGAATAGAACCACCCTCGCGTTTGATCGAGACCTTCGGCGATAAACTGCGCGGGGAATTTCCCAGCTTCAAACGCACCCCTATCCTCCCCCATAAAATGGTGCTGCGCGTACGGCATCGAACCGGATTCAAACCAGCAGTCAAATACATCGGGCACGCGTACAAGTGGTGTACCGTCAGTATCGACGAGCTGGATATCATCGATGTACGGTCGGTGATAATCGAGCTGGTAAAGGTCGTTGTGTGGCAGTGGACTAAAGGGGAGCTTCTGCGTCTCGCCGTTTTCCAGATAGCCGTCTTTTTTGAGGGCGATCATCTGATCGTAATCAGCACCAATTGCTGCCGCCTCAAGCGCAAAGAGTGAACTGCCGTGACCAATAACCAACACCCGCTGGTTCGTATGGCGGGCGTTAAAATCATACAGAAAATCTCCTGCCCGCTTGATCAAATCGTATCTGCTTTCACCGCCAGGGAGTTGTTTTACGAACTTTTCTTCTTCGTTTACAAATTGGGCATTGAATTCAGACCACGTCTTCCCTTCAAAATCACCACCCGGCCGAAATTCTTGTAGCCGCGCATCGGCAGTCACCACCTCAGCGGAGAGACCGAGTTCACCGGCGATTACGTCTGCCGTTTGGCGGGCTCGCTCCATGCCAGAATGAACGATACGGGTAATCCCCGTATCGCGAAGTGCCGCCGCCGTAGCGAGTGCCTGGGCTTTTCCGTTGTCAGTTAGATTGTTGCGGGTGCTCGGATCAGCGTTAATCACCCCCGAGACGTTACTCTCGGCCTCGGCGTGACGCATGATGGTGTAAGTGTTACCTGACTGTGGCACATACTGTTGCAACTCGGCGAGTGACCCAAACACCTTGTAATCCCCGGTAGCCGGATTTTTCCAGATTGGTAATGGCGCTCCCCAATAACGTTGGCGTGAGACCGCCCAATCACGTGCCCCCTCTAGCCATTTCCCAAACCGATTGGTACCGACATGCTCCGGCACCCAATGAACAGCGTTATTAGCTGCAATCAACTCGTCTTTTATTTTAGGCACATTCACAAACCACGACGTCGTCGCGTAATTAAGCAGTGGCGTGTCACACCGCCAACAGTGTGGGTAGCTGTGCGTGATATTTTCTTTTTTGAAAATTTTACCTGTCGCTTGTAGTGCCTTAAGGATTTCGATGTCGGTATCTTTGTGATCAACCCCCGAACTATCGTCATCTTTTGGCTTGACCAACCGTCCGGCAAAATCAGTGACGAGCGGCAGAAAGTGTCCCGCTGTATCAACATGGTGAATGATTGGTACATTATTTGCCTGGGCTAATTTCATGTCGTCGTCACCATAAGCTGGTGCGATATGAACCGCCCCCGTCCCCTCGGTTCCTACCTCAACGTAATCGGCATGCCAAATTTTCCAAGCGTTTATTGTATCAGTCACTTCATTCTCTAAGTAATTGAATGGTGGTTGATATGATTTACCGACAAGCGCAGAGCCTTTCATTTCTTCTACAACCTCATAGCCAATATCACCTAACTGGGACAAGCGGTCCTTTGCCAAAATCAAACACTCCCAATTATCCAAATGACGGTCATCGGATGACCGTATTTTAACTTTTACATAATCTAGCTCATTATGTACGGCTGCTGCCATATTCCCTGGCAGTGTCCATGGCGTTGTCGTCCAGACGAGGAGAGATGTATCGGTTACATTTCCATTGTCAGCCAGTAGTGGAAGCTTCACTGTCACAGCAATATCTTTGATGTCTTTGTACCCTTGATTCACCTCAAAGTTAGACAGAGTCGTCCCACAGCGTGGGCAGAGGTGCATGGTTTTAAAGCCTTCGAATACCAATCCCTTTTTATGGAGTTCAGAAAATACCCACCAGACACTTTCGGTGTAGGTACTATCCATCGTCTTGTAGTCATCGTCCATGTCAGCCCACCTGCCCATCCGGGGAATGGCCATCTTCCAATAATCAGCGTACTCCATGACCGTACCGCGGGCGGCTTCATTAAAACTTTTGACCCCGTAGGCTTCGATATCACGTTTGGTCGCTAGTCCGAGTTTCTTTTCAATTAAATTCTCGAGCGGCAAACCGTGACAGTCCCAACCCCACTTGCGATCAACCCGCATCCCATTCATCGTCCAAAACCGCGGAATCGCATCTTTGATGGTACTGGCTAAAATATGTCCATAGTGAGGAGTCCCCGTCGCAAACGGCGGACCATCGTAAAATGTAAAATTACCTTGGGGGATATTCCCCGCTGGCTTCTCAATACTCTGTTTAAAAATATCATGCTCCAGCCAAAAAGCTTGGATGGCTTCTTCGCGTAGCGCCACGTCACTCTTCATAACATCCGGCACCACCGCCACACTATCATTTTCGCGTCCATGGATTTTATTCATATATAACTAGTTATGTATATCAGACATAATAAAACTGCTGTATCAGAGCAGAATTTCATAGTACCACGTTAGTAAAATTTAGAAAGACAAAGGGCGGCGAGATGATCGCCACCCTTAAGATCACAGGCCGCTATGTTTATTGGAATTCGTATCCCAAGTAATTGCCGGCAAAGTTGTCAGCCCTAGCCAGAGCATTATACTGGCAAGACTCCCGCCAAACGAGAAGATTCCTGGATACTCCAAGAAATGTGCAACCGTCGCACCCGTCAGAACTGGGGCGGCGAAGCCCATAACATATGACAGTCCCCATTCATCGACTGAATATGTAGACACAGCGTCTACACTCATCTCGCAAAAAAAAGAACACATTTACAAACCACGTGATCAACCACCAAATTAAGATGAAACAGGTGGCTATCACGAACAGAAAAGTATACATCTCCCACTCCTCTAGTTATGCCACTAAATTAATCGGTTGCGGCGTGTTCGCATTTTTCAAGAAACCAGTCTCCTTGTTTCTCCTCTACAACTGCGGACACTTCGACTTTGTCCCACACGACCAGCACCTGGTGCCCAGGTTGTATCACTGGGTAACTTTTTTGCAGTGATGGCAACATCTGGATTTGTCCATCCTTGAGTAATTGTTGCCCCAGCGGTCGACCAACAGTGATCTTTCTCACTTTATTTTTTGACATTGTGTCCCTCCTATCTAGCACCAGCCTCATTACATGGTGCAAGCTAAAAGCTTACACCTCTTTATTAGACAGTCAAGCTTCCCCATTTTATCACTCGTTAATAGCCTGACTTTATGAATAAACTTCAATAGTTAGGTCGTTACAAGAGCAAATTAGTGGTTCTCTGCTATATAAAAAATATGCAAAAAATTGATAAGAAAAAAGGCGGCTGTTGCCGCCTTTTTCAATAACGCTCTAGATGCCCATGCGGGTTACCCAGCCTTGGACCGCGCCCAAATAAGACTCGTCTTTGGGCGACAGCATCGTAGCGTAGCACATCGCGCCACGTAGGCTGCCAATAAAAAAAATCAAATAGTAACCACATCTACTTCCCCTTTGTTTACTCAAATCTAAAACAAGAGTACCACAATCTTTGCTTTGAGCAAAAATTAAAGTCGCTCTGGTGCTTTAATCCCTAGCGTCCATAAACCGTTTTTGAGGGTTTGGCGGACAGCGTCAGCTACTGCTGCTTTGTACGGAGCATGAGTATCTGTAGCATCGGCGATTTTCTCGTGGGCGTAGAAGGTATTGAAATGGCCGGCGAGTTCGGTTAAATAACCGACCAGCATATGCGGTGCCCGTTCTATCCAGGCATTTGCAATTACCTCGGGGAAACGATAGAGGATTTTCTCAATCACATAAGGCTCTGCGGGTGCAACAGACAGATTAGGGATCACTCCCACAGCTGCAGCTTTTTCAAGCACGCTACAAATACGGGCGTGGGTGTACTGCAGGTATGGACCGGAGTCGCCTTCGAAACTAAGGGCTTTGTTTATATCAAAAGTCGAGTCTTGTTCGATAGCACCGCGAAGCGTCGCGTACTTGATGGCACCGATCGCAATCGCCTCAGCCAATTCTGGAGTTGGTTCTGCCACTCCAGTGGCGACAATTTTTGCATGAGCAGCGGCGGCAATTTCATCGATAAATTCACTGGCAAGAATAACGTCCCCGGTTCGTGAAGACATTTTCCCCGTCGTGAGACGCACCATACCATGGCCAATATGTTCGGTTTTCGCAGCTAATTCTGGATAGATGAAACTCATCGCCATTTTGAGTACCTTGAAATACTCACTGATTTCTTTGGCGGTAGAAATAATTGAGTGATCGTAACTGCCAAATCTATCATCTTTGGCTTTGGCGAGCGCTAGCTCTTTGGCTTCATAGGTCGGCAGACCTTCTTTGTTTAGGAACACTCTGGTATGTAGGCCATGTTCTTCGCCGCGGAAAATGTGGGCGCCATCGCTTTCAGGGAACACTGCCGGATGCGCCAATACAAGAGCTTTGCCTTTGGGAGCCATCTCACTTTCAAAAAAGTACTCAGAAAAAGTCGTACCCAAACGCGTATAAACGGTTTCAAAATTAGCCAACGACACTGCCCGGCCAGCATCATAGAGAGCATTAATCGCCTCATCACTCCGCTCGTAAATTTTTTTGTTCAGATCACGAATAATTGATTGGGCCGACATATCATCACGGTACGCCGTTGCCCCCAGAGCGTACGCTCGGCCGAGATCAGATGCTGTAAAAATACTTTCGGCTGTGATACCGAGTTGTTGCATGCCGTAGATAGCGTGAGCCACATGAAGTCCCACATCGCCTTGGTAATTCACGCGACGAATGTCTGCACCTTGCATCTCCCCCAACCTGGAAATCGCCTCACCCACTGTATTGGTAAATAAGTGTCCAATGTGAAAGGCCTTGAACGGATTGGGATCCGTGTATTCAACCAGAATTTTCTGCCCGGCTTCACTAGTGTTTTTGCCCCAAGTGTCAGGAGCGGCCTGTACGCGGAGAATTTCAGCCGTAAAGAAATCCCGGGCGAGATAAAAATTAATAAAACCCGGACCAGCGATTTCGATTCGATCGACGTATTCAATCTGTTGTTCGAGAGCGGCGACTATTTTTTCAGCCAACGCCCGCGGAGAAATCCCCGCCACTTTTGCCGCTACCATTGCGACATTACACGCATAATCCCCGTGATCCAAATCACCAGGATGCTCCACCACAAAATCAACTGGTGCTACCCCCAGACTTTCGAGCACTTCTAAAACAGCAGTTCTAATGACATCTTCCATAGACACACTATACCAAAAATACTAAAAAACGCCCGCCTGAATTGACGTGCGCTTTGTGGTCGCGGGAGAATTCCCGCGAGCCACTCGATTTGACCTCACTTAAGCTGGTAACAGAACCCTCTTTTTAGGAACCATTACTGTCTCAAATTTCCCGGTCTGGTCTTTCATTAGACCAGTTTTGGAGTTGACTTGAGGATGCTGATTGCGTCTTGTTGTGTTAAACAAATCGCAAAACGCTTTTCCATGTTGACGTGCCATGTGACGGGGTACCGCAGCCCCAGTTTCACTTTTTTGCATTTTATGCCCCTCTTTTACCCTGCTCTGTTAGCAGGGTAAATACAGTACCATACTTTTTAAATTATTCAACCCTCTTTACTAACCCATTCGGTTGCTGGCTGGAATCGACAGTAAATTGCTGGCGGCCGAGAACTTGGCCACGGGCGGTTTTAACACTGCAGCGCCACACACCGTCACGAAAGGCAGTGGTGGCCGTATACCCGCGGTAACCCTGAGAGGCTTCGCCGGTGATTGGATAAGACAATTTAAACTGTTCGCGCCATGAGCCGTTATCGTCGCGGTATTCCCAATGATGGAAAATTTCCGTTTTTATTTTAGTAGGAGCATACACTCGAGTAAAACAGGCCATACCCTGATCATTATCCGGATGAAAAACTGGGAAAAGCTTCTGCCTTAGCTGCCACCAAGCTCTCGGTTCGTAGGTTAACTCATAACTGGCGGGATTTGAAAATCGAGTGACATTTTGCACAACTGATATTTCCTGCAGCGAGAGAGGGATTGGTGGAATAATATTGGTAAAGTATAAGGTATTTAAAAACACAAATAGACCTAGGACCATAAATACAATGGCGCGCATTTCGAGTAAAATGTAATTGGGGATAATTAGTGAGAGGATTTGAATCAATCCGTAAACAATAACCAGCGCGAGAAAGCCACTAGCGAGGAATATAAATGGGCCCATCATTCCGGTAAATACTGGGATTACTAAAACTAAATATGAAAACAGACCAACGAAATAAGCTAAAATGTTAAATACTAATTGCTGCCCACGATTCTTGACCAGCTCATTTCCTGCAATCGCCCCAATGATAAGGAGTAGAAACGGCCAACTGGCAAATATATCTCCACTATGACCATAAAAAATAAGCATCCCTGAGAACAATCCCCCAAATGAATATTGCATCAGCAGTGGCGCGTAGGTACGAGCATACCACGATAGCCACTCCCCCAACCGCCCTGCCAAACCAAGGTACAGTAATGCCAGAGACAGCGTAGCCAACACTACATAAAACAATAATATCGCATTATCAAAAACATCATCAACGCGATTAAGTAATAAAAAGTCCGTTATAAAACCTAGAAAAAAGGCAATCGTCAGCCAATGGTGTTTAATGTGCCGGATTAAATGTGCCAACTGCATGACTGTAGTATAACTTACTGAAAATAAAAAAAGCGTCATGCCCCGAGTGACCAGAGACATGACACAAGGTTGGAACGAGGGACAGTGATAGGAAAGCGCGAATGTTCCAGACCCGCGCTTTGTCTTATATTTATAGCATATTTTATAAAAAACACAAGGCTTCGCCAAAAACGAAAAATCACCAGGCCGGCTAGCACTGGTGATTTTCGTTCGAGGTCGAGGTCGAGGTCGAGGTCTTGCCTCGTACGATGTGAGATGGGTTATTTATGGAAGCTCTAGACCATTACGTCTGGAACGGGGAATGATTCACACAGCGTCTGCACCTCGTTTTGTAATTTACTAATTTTCACCTCGTCGTCTTTGGCCTTCATGGTGGTGATCATTACCTCGGCCAGTTTTGTCGCCTCCCCCTCCATCATCCCGCGCGTGGTCATCGCTGGCGTACCAAAGCGAATACCTGATGGGTCCATCGCTGAACGCGTATCGTCAGCAATCATATTTTTATTCAGCGTAATACCAACCTTATCCAAAACATTTTCGGCTTCTTGACCAGTTACGCCGAGACTACCAAAAACGTCAGCCAGGAGTAGGTGATTGTCTGTTCCCCCACAGAGCAGGCGGATGCCCTGGGCTTTGAACACCGCCTCCATCGCTTTGGCGTTTTTTAGAATCTGGGCGGCGTAGACTTTAAAAGCCGGAGTGAGCGCCTCACCAAAAGCGACCGCTTTGGCGGCAATGATGTGCATGTGAGGTCCACCCTGCATTCCTGGGAACACGGCTTTGTTAATTTTCTTGGCAATCTCTTCGCTCTCGCGCACCAGAATCATTCCACCACGTGGACCGCGAAGGGTCTTATGGGTAGTAGTGGTAATTACATCAAAACCATAATCAAAGGGATTCTTGGCCACTCCACCAGCAATCAATCCGGCAATATGCGCCATATCAGCGACGGTGTACGCGCCAACTTCACGCGCGATATCGACAAATTTTTGGTAATCCAGTTCCCGACTATACGCTGAGAAACCAGCCAGGATAATTTTTGGCTTGTGTTCGAGGGCCACTTGGCGCAAGGCCTCGTAGTCAATTTCACCAGTATCAACGTCCTTCATTTTATAGCGCACAAAGTTAAATACTTTGTTAATCGCTGTCGTTGGGTGTCCGTGGGTTAAATGTCCACCGTGACTGAGATCCATCCCGAGCACCGTGTCACCCGGCTCCATTAACGCAAAATACATCGCGACGTTAGCAGCGGCGCCACCAAGTGGTTGCACGTTGACAAATTTTGCCTTAAAGAGTGTCTTGGCCCGTTCAATCGCAATCGTCTCCATCATGTCGGTATACTGTTGTCCGCCGTAGTAGCGTTTGCCGGGATACCCTTCTGAATACTTGTTCGTAAAGACCGAACCATTAGCTTCCAGGACCGCCCGCGATACATAATTCTCACTCGGAATGAGTTCAATCCCCCGCGCCTCTCGCGCCTCTTCCCCAATTAACGTCGCATACAACTCTGGATCCTGCGCCTTAATGAAATCGTAATTTTGCATAAAAAATAAATTTAAGTAAATTAATGAGCGTAGCGACTATAATGCACTTAGTTCCAACTTTTAGCCTTGCCCTAGCTAAAAGTTCTGGAACATAAACTCCAAGACAACTAATACAACATAAACGTGAAAGCTAAATCATAGTTTTAAAAAGTTTTGTATAGTATATCACTTCCATTCCAGCCGACCAATTGGCAAAAAAAACGAATGATGCTATTGTACTCACAAGCTCCTTGGGCAAGCACGAGGAGTTAATCCACGGCTAGTTTTACGGGACAAAATCCCCACCAAAACTAATCTTTAACACAAAGAAAGGAGGCCTCATGGGTCATTTCGCTCTGAACTGATTTTTGACCAGCAGGTTCCTGCAACACCACCGTGGTGTTATCCATAAAAGCAGGTATGAACGTGTTGTGAACGTACTCACTCCTAGGCCGGTGGTGATTGGTTAAACCACAAAGTAGGACCGTTTCAGTCGGTACCGAAATGCCACAAACGCCGCGCCCCATGTATGTGGGACGCGGCTTCATTTTTATCTACCGATTATCTCCGTCGCCATGGACAACCCCCCGATCGTGACGTGAGGCAATCTTTTCGAGATTAACTTGCGCCACATCGTTTAAAGATAGGTTAAACTCACTAGCTAATTGACTGAGGTACCACAACACGTCCCCCAGTTCTTTTTGTATCTCCTCTCGGTCACTACTCGCCACCGTCTCCGGTGTGGCAGTGTTTTTATCCCGAATTAGTTTTTTAACTTTCTCCGCTATCTCCCCCGCTTCACCGACCAGTCCTAATGTCGGAAACACAAAATTATTCCCAATATCAGGATACAACGCCTTTTTTCGCGACTCAGCTTGATACGTATCAAAATCCATATTTAAAATTATTTACCCGTACTTCCAAATCGTCCCTCACCACGTGGCGTCTCATCTAGTTCATCCATTTCAGTAAACTCGGGCTGGATAACTGCCTGGATTAACAGCTGCGCTACTTTATCTCCTGCGTTAAAGGTGTAGTCGGTGTGACTGGTGTTAAATATCCCAATTAGGATTTCACCCCGATAACCCGCGTCGACCACCCCACCAATCACCGTCAATCCAAATTTATTTGATACACCGCCCTTATCCCAAATCAGTCCCACATACCCCAGAGGAATCGCCGCAGCTATCCCCGTAGAAATAATCGCCCGCTGCCCCGCCGGCACAATAGCTGTACCCGCAGCATACATATCCATCCCCGCGTCGCCGGGGTGAGCATAGGTCGGCGCTTTAGCATCCGGATGAAGTTTTTTTATTTGGAGGTGCATAATAAAAATAGTTAGATGTGTTTTTCAACTATTGAATAGAGATCCGTATGAATATCTTCGCGCGACCTAATTATTTCACCTTCACAGCATTGGACTTTTTGCCAATTATTTTTACTCGCTACGATGGTTTCTGCCCGCTCTTCTACTTGTTGTTGATGGGTTGTATCTTGCTCAGCCAAATCTATCGCCGCACCGTGCTTGCCAGCGGTCACTGCAGCCTGTTTTAGTTTTGCCCGGACCATAAAAGGAACTTCTAGATAGATAATCAAATGCGGCCGAGGTACACCAAACACTTCGTGTTCCATATGGTCAAGCCAGCCTAAGAAAGCTTCTAGTTCATCAGTATTTTGAATTTTAGCCCCTTGATGCATCATGTTTGAACTCACATAACGATCGAGCACCACAATCTTACCTTCTTCAAGCCATTGCTCTAGGCGCGGTTTTGATTCAAATCTATCTGCAGCATATAACGTCGAAGCGACCCGGGCATCGGTCTTCATAAAATCACCACGTTTCCCATCGAGGCATTCACGAAGTAATTTACCAAAGGTATTTTGTGTATATTGCGGAAAATCAAGCGTCTCGACTTTCTTACCCTCTTCTCGTAATCGTTTTACTAACAAGGCGACCTGTGTCGCCTTACCTGCCCCGTCTCCACCATCGACCACAATTAATTTTCCTTTTTGCATACATAAATCGTATCACTATCTCGAAGCTGATGTACCATCCATTTTCGTTAGAACTGTGATTTTATCACCCGTCAATCCATCAAAATGGTGCTTTTCTGGAAATAGAAACGGGAATTACTTTAGAGCTCACAGTTTGCCTGATACAATAGGCCTATTATGCAAAATATCGAAAACCTACAGCACACCCGAATTTCCCTCGGCAGTGGTGGAAAGATAGTGATTATTGACCCTGGAGCAACCTTAACCGCAGAGGCGCTGGCAATGCTACAGGCGCTGCACTCACGCTCAACGGGCGGAGTAGACGAGCACCTTAAAATTCTTGCCGAGAAAGGTGCTGATAAATTCATGTCGACGTACTATGTGGGTTATGGACATAAATCAATTGGTGATTGTGGGATGGCGGTAGTATTTATCGAAGGTGTTTCAATGTTGGCAGCCAAAGCCATTCAAGACTACAAATTATATAACGGCCAAGAAGCCTCGACTCGATATATAGATTTTGCCGGGCAGTTATTTATAAATCCTTTGGGAACGGCTGCTGGGACCACAGTGCTTGAAAACTGGCGAACCTTTTATCTCAAAGCAGTTGAAGAGATGAAGGTGGAGCTAAAAAAGCGTTATCCCCTTAGCGGAGAAGAAAAAGAAGCGACCTACGACAAAGCAATTGCGGCCCGAGCTTTTGATATTACCCGCGGCTTTTTACCGGCTGGTGCCTCAACCAACCTAGCTTGGACCGGGACGTTGCGACAATTCGCCGATCGCATCGCCCACCTCCGTCATCACCCTCTACCCGAAGTACAAGAAATTGCTCATGCACTTGAAGACGGGATGATAAAAGCTTATCCAAACTCGTTTTCAGTAGAAAAGAAGCGCTATGACGCGACTGAAGCCTATGTCGCTGAAACAATGGAGCAATACTATTATCACAACCCTCATTCACCAGAAATAGAGATCGTTCGTGACAGTGTTGATGTAGCGGGACTAGCACCCTACCGCACGTTACTTATACATCGTCCTACAAAAACTGAACTACCAAAATGGCTCGGAGTATACGGTGAGGTCGCCCTTGCCTTTACCCTCGATTTTGGGTCGTTCCGTGATATTCAACGCCACCGGGCGGTGACACAGCGTATGCCGCTACTGACAGCTGATATCGGTTTTAATCCTTGGTATCTTGAGCAATTAACTCCAGAATTACGTACCGAGGCTACTACACTCATAGCAGAACAAAAAGCAGCAATCGAAACATTGACGCCAGATCCCAATATCCGTCAGTATTATCTACCGATGGGCTATAACATTAGTAACTACCTAACGGGTGATTTGCCCGCTCTTGTGTACCTCATTGAAATTCGGGCGACCAGTCTCGTTCATCCAACACTCGCAACCAAAGCCGGACTGATGGCGTCATTACTCCAGGAAAAATATGCTGCCACCGGACTCACGTTCCACCTTGACCCTGACCCTGGACGATTCAACATCAAACGTGGCGAACAGGATATTGTGAAGAAGGGCTAATGGTTATCGTCTATGTACGAAGGCGGACCAAAATTTCATACAAAAGTTGAGGAATTACTTGCCTACTGGAATAAATACCCTGTTGTTTTAGCGTCCCAATCTGACTTTCGTAAAACACAACTAGAATCTTTAGGTTTTTTAAACACTGCTAAATCTGAACCAGTTCCTGAAACAATCGAGACTAGTATTGCTTATGATCTTAATCAATCACAGGGAATCCCATCCTATTATGCAAATAATGGTCATGATGTTGTGAGACATATAGCTGACGCAAAAGTACACTATGTTCTCGACCATCAAACTGTTGACCCTGAAGCTATTGTGCTTGCATTCGACACAGCCCCTTTAATTTGGAAGCTTAATGCCCAAGAGGATGGTTATTCATTTGAACATTTAGAGAAACCAAAAACATCCGCAGAGGGTAAAGATTTAATAAAACATGTCATTAAAATAACGGCCGACGGTTGTAAGTTACGTGAAAAAAGACTTGCTGACATGCAAATCCAATTTGCTTCCCTACCAGCAGATATCAGGGACTCAACTATCAAAGAGCTTACAGCCGTATTAGATATAGGAACCATCAGCATAGTGAGTGCTGCAGCAGGATCTTTTCCTAATAACCGCTTACAAGTCCTCGGTTTCTCTGATGAGGTTTCTCTTTTTTCTCAGGCTATAAATGTAATGAAACATGATGACTACGCCCTAGATATACTTAGTGACAAAGTTGCAGAACTTATGGGTGGAAAGATTAACCAAATGTCAGGTTGTATCGATTATACCGATATAGCCATTCGAGATCTACTCAAAATATCTGAATTAAAAATAGACGTGATGGAAGACACAATAACTGGTACCGAACATTACTTAGGTCTGTCTTACCAATCTTTATTGATGCTATTAGCCAACGCTAAAAGCGAAACATCGACAATTACTGTGAGCTAATTTTTAAATTGCTTGCCTAACTTTGGACCATCTTGCTTCAGATAATTTGAAGTTTTGGTATCGTAATGGAGAGTTGGTTCAGCGGCCATTTTTTCAAACCTGATCTTGGCAATTGGTTGCCCTGCGCGTACGACCAAGTCTTCAAAAGGGCGCACTTCGAGAGTAAATGGGCGACCTTTGCCTGCACCGTCTTTCCCATACCCCCAACCTGGGTCGAGGAACCCGGCGTAATGTGACCGGAAATCGCCACTACGTTCATCCATGGGCACCATCTCAGAGGCGAGGTTAGGTGGAATCCGGACGGCTTCGGCGCCAGATAAAATATAAAACTTGTCGCGTTTAAGGCGCAAAGCACCTCGTTCGATAGTCAGTGGTTTAAAAAATTCTGATCCAGAGTAGCCAGCGATATTTGTTACATCAATTATTTGATCTGGTGTAGCAATACACTCATAACCACAAATTCCCTCCTCTACCAATGCCGAGAGTACAACCGTACCATCTTGATCATTCGTCACTAAATCGGCATACGCGAGCGGGGTACCGGTTACCCTGTCAAAAACCAACCCATTATTCATAGCGTTCTCTAAATCAGACTCTGAAAAACGAGTGTCGCCGGTAAACAATCGGAGTTGCGTCAGCGGAATCCCCGCCTCGAGTTTAATCGCAAACGACTGGGGGAAAATTGCTGCCCAGAGTGTCCCCCTAAAACCTTTTGGAGTAATCGAATCAAAGCGTGGCACGCCGTCAGCCAACACCCGGATATGGACATCAAGCCTACCGGTTGATGATTTCGGGTTGCAATAGCCATAGATACTATCAGGTAACGCGAGCGATTCATTCAGCCGCACGAGATACATTTGTCCAACAACACACGGAGTATCCCAAGTGGTTATTTTGGCCTCCATCAATTCCAAAAGGTCACTAATTTTTTCATTCACACGAGGCAACAGTAGTCCCTCAATCGTATATACCTCAGCACTCAAAGTTAAATCAAGTGAAGCCGGTGAGAGGTTTTTTTTATCAGCGCCAGAAATTGAACCATTATCAATTAAGGTTTCAATCAATTGCAACGGGAGAGCCCCCTTTCCAGTAATTTCCATGTGCATTAGTATAACAATCGGTCGACACAAAAGAAAGAAGCGCCAAAAGAGAGGCGCTTCTTTAAATGTCAGGATAGGTTCCAGAGCGCAACCTTGAGTTCAACAGTCCAAAGGCTGCCCAGCTCGGGGAACTCATCGACCAGTGCATCGAGTTTCATTGTCTGATTCCCTACAGTGTGCTCAATCATAGTTTCCTTCTGGTTGCACACACCACGTCTAAAGCCTTTGTAGGCCGAACATAGATAGTCCAGCCTTTCGCTAAAATCAAACAACGCTGCCTCGTATGAATGTGTCTGACGCAGTTCAGTCACCAAAGCAAACCCAGATGCTGGCAGATCTTGCCACATACTCTTGCGCACATACTGAAGCGAGAATGCTCGCATCCACTGTTGGCGCAGTGTCGGGGGCAGTTCGCGTATCAAACTACTGAACGCTACCCACTCACGCAAGTCTTTGTCTTTAGTTTTACTGTCTGCATCTTCATCGCCACCTGACAATGGTTCACCATGATCATGCAACAGCAGACAGTCTGTAAACAAAAGCGTATCCATAGGTCGTGCCGCGACTGACATAACCCAGCGTCCTACCAACGGGAACGAATTAGCATGTTCAAGCAAAGTCTGACCGTAGGCTGGAAAATTTTTCCAGCGCTTTTCCTTCAACATTGGTTTTTGGGCGTTGTCCCAAATACCCAGAAAATCGTTAAGTATTTTCAAGCTTGGCATCTTACGTCCCTTTCCTACATTTCAGTCTATTTGCACTATACCAAAAATTCCTATATTTACTACTCTTTTATCAAACCCCGATACAACACCCGAAACGTGTCGTCTTCTATTGGGGAAAATAGGTCGGCTTTGGTGTTGCCGTCTTGGAACATTAGATTGGGAATATCGCGAGCGATTACTATGGGCATACATTCGTCGGTTTCGCCGGAAACCAAGTTGGCGGCAGCGGCAATTCCGTCAACGATATTGGAGCGCTCGTATTTAAACGGGCGACCAAAGAGGTCATTGTTACCGATATGATCCGCCAAGGGCGCAATCCCCCACCACCCCAGAGCAACGCCCGTGGCGCCGTACCGCAGCGGTAATGAGCGACTATCGGTAATGATGACACCCAGTTGTGTAAGCTGATATTTTTCGGTCAGAAATTGGTGAATTGCCTGTGCACTCGCAAAGCTGTCTTCGGGTAGTAAAATGTAGTAGCCGTTACCGTTGCTCTCGTCAATCCCTGCCGCTCCGAGGAAGGTACTGTTTTTGATAGTTAGGGGTTGGGGGCGATAGTCGGTAGGGATAATGTAGTCGGCTTCAGCTTCTACCAATTTTTTCTTGTCAGCTTCATCTATTTTCAGACACCGCCCTTCACTAATTGCTACCACCTTAGAACTAATCAGTACCACGTCCTTGTCATAGATCGGCGGTAATACCCTTTCCAACTCCGTCAATAGATTATCCTGTGGCGGGAGAAAAATCTTGGTTTTAACGGGAATAAATTGCATATAAAATTTATACCACAGACGTAGAAACGCGCCCAGTCCACGAGGGATTTGGGCGCGCGTTTTGCCAGAATGGCCATTCACGCAGCAAGTGCTTCAGCGCCTCGCAATTTTTCAATTTGGGCTAACTTCAAGGCTTTATCGAGAATTTTAACTTTTTCTGGATCAAGATCTTTTGAAGCGACAGACAGACGTTTTAACGTACCGCTTAATTCAAACGACCCATCTTGCGGAACAAACCAAGTTATACAATAAACTGGAACCCCGAGAGCGTGGAGTCGTCGAACAACCAATTCTTTTTTGTGATGCGTTTGCTTAGAAACTTTGCGCATGATACGTGCCACAGCACGTGATTGAGTTTCGTGAAAAAACCGATGGGCAGAATTTCCAAGCAATTTTGAAGTGAAGAATGTCTTATCAACAATATAATAGTGCTCTCCGACTACAATTTGTACGACAAATTTTTCTTCTTTGACCGAAATTACCATTTTTCATTCCTTTTTTGTTTTGGCGACATGTCGTTGTCGCAATGAACTCATCTAAACCCTTAGACGTAGTGGTTTAAGTTTTCTTACAAAAACAACAAAAGCGGCCAGATTGGCCGCTTTTGTTTTTTAGAGATGTTATTCAATAACATTTACCCCCATACTCCTTGCTGTTCCGGCAATACTCTTCATGGCGGTCTCGATTGAGGCTGCGGTCATGTCGACGGCTTTGATTTCGGCAATGGCACGGATCTGGGCCTGAGTGATGTCACCGGCTTTAGAAACAGTGTTCTTACTTGAACCTTTTTCCTTGCCGATGGCTTTGAGGATCAACCGTGAGGCTGGTGAAGTCTTGGTCACAAACGTAAATGTTCGGTCATCGAAGACGGAAATCACGATTGGAACGACTTCCCCCATCCGGTCACGAGTTTGTTCGTTAAACTGATTAACGAATTCACCGATGTTAATACCAGCTTGTCCGAGAACTGGTCCTAATGGTGGAGCTGGGGTAGCTTTACCACCTTTGGCCTGTACTTTAATCTTCTTTACTAATTTTTTAGCCATGATGTGTGTTTATTAAATGTTGGTTTATTGTGTGGGAGGGCGATATATGTCCATATCCACCACCATCCCTGAAGCCCGCGTATTGTACAAGAAATCAGATGTTTTGCAAGCGCAAACATTGACAATCTAGCGTTTTGTACTATGATGCCAAACAGAAATGTAAAAGCTAGAAGATATTCAAACAGTAAAACCAACTTTAAGATACGCATAAAAGTGGAAACGCACGATCCCTGGGTAGCGTGCAAAAACTACCCTTCCGCACCATCAAAGGAGTACTTAGGTGCATAAATTTTCCGCTTACTCGACACAGTTCGACGGTGAACATTTCACCGGCAAAAATGAACGAGGGTTAAAGCTTATTTTGCAAGACACAGACCCAAAGTTTGTTGCAACTAAGCATGCGCACTTGCTCTCAATTCACTTTGCGTCAAAAAAAGACTTAAGGAGTTACACTAGCATTAGATCATTGAGAGGTAGAGCCCGAATATTGCTAAAATCTGCAAGTGAAATTACGGTTGAACTATCAAGGAACAGTCAGGCGATAATCTTTATTAATCAAGCGACTCTAATCTGCACCTGTGATACTCAAGGTGTGATTACAGTTGTTCGTAACCGCAAAGTTACAGCTGACCGCTTTCGTAATAAATTACAGGCTCATCAACTTCTTTTTCTACTTCAAAAAGGACGACGCCAGAGATATCTTTCACGGGGATCAAAAGACTGGGGGCGTTTTCTATGTTGTAGATTAACCCAAGAGTACGACTCTCTTACAACAGGAGTAAAATTGCTTTGTGCTAAAACGTGTAGTGATTACCGCAAAGAAATAGATTTACTGAACTTGAATAATGGAGATTATCCACAATATCTCTTGATTTGGAAACTCAATCAAGACAACTCCATCTATTAAAAATGACTCTAGCCGCGCAACTTTCGGGAAGCGCGGCTAAATTTATGTCGTAATTACGCTAACGCTCGAGCGCGTAAATAATCCGATACAGTATCAAAGCCACCGGCCAGAGCTTTTTTCTCAATCTTCTTCTTATCCTCTGATGAAATACGAAACCAGACAGATTTGGTTTGGCTATTTCTTTAAACTAGCATTTTTAAGTGTTGCCTCTTGTTCTTTTTGGGCACTTTTAAGTGCTTTTGTATACAGCCGCTTTTTTTCTCGAGATTTTGTTTCAAAGAAAAAAGTGAACGCTGGGTTGCTCACATCTTTTTTTGAAAAGAGACTATTAAATTTTGTTACTAGGTGGGTCATATGAGTGATTCTAAGTCACTTTTACTATACTTTTTACTCAGATACCTGTCAACGTTGTCGACATTAAACAAAATATTGTTGGTATTTTTGATTACATCACGTTCGATTAAATCTACCTCAATCAGATTGCCAAATTCTTCCTTAATAATCGCAACTGTTTCTCGCGAATTTAGATACTGGGAAATAAAAGACTCTCGTTTAATATTTCTACCTTCGACTTTTTCTCGTTCTTGGGTAAATTGCCAAGCAATTTCTGGAGGCTGGAATACATACTGTATTTTGACTGCATAATTTTTATCAAGAGACATTTGTACATTTTGTCTGGCTCGAGCCAGATTAGCGAAAGTACCATCCAGTAAAAAACTAATTGATTTACTTTTAACATAATCATGTAATTTACTAACTCCAGATGAAACTGCTTCTTGAAATAATTCTGCTTTCCCTGGAATATACTGAGGCAACCAAAGCCGAATCTCGTCAGGATCAATACGCACAATACTACTTTTATATTCAGGAATAAGTTCAATCAGGGCCTTAGAAAACTCAGTTTTTCCAGCCCCTGGTGACCCCGCCATAAAAATTGATACCGGTTTAGATTGTGGCAGATAACCAGAACAGAATTTGTTTAGTAATTCTTGCTTATGAGACTTTATGTACTCTACTGCTTCAGAGCTAATTTCGGTGTCTGATTTCATTACATAATTATACGCTAAAATAAACGTTGGATTGCTTCGTACCTCGCAAAGACAAACACAGAAAAACCGCAAGCAAAGCTTGGGGTGTTTTCTAGTTATTTAGTCAATTTCCTAAGAAGGTGGAAATTTAACGTAGATACAAGGCGACCAAGGAAAAGTTTGCGAGCCGTACTCCTTGTGCGGTGAGAAAACTTTTGCCGCAGGGCAACGCAGTAGAAGCGTTGAATTTACACCTTCTTGATTTGGAGGAAGTCTAGTTCGACTGGCGTCTCCCGCCCAAACATCGCCACCAATACCTTAACCTTGCCTGACTTCTCATCAACATCACTTACCTTCCCTTCTAGCTCTTTAAATGGTCCATCAGTAATGATTACCAAATCACCAGCTGTTAGATCTACCTTGTGCGTCACTGAATCATCACTCATTTGTTTCATCAAAGATAGATATTCAGCTTCGGATAATGGCACGGGTTGAGTACCACTACCTACGAATCCGGTAACCCGCGGGGTGTTACGAACGACATACCATGATTCGTCGTCAACAATCATTTCAACGAGTACATAACCCGGGAAAAGGTTTTCTTCTTCGGTCACGCGCTTGCCCCCTTTGACGCGAATTTTCTTCTCCGAAGGCACCACTACAGCAAAAATCTTCTCACCCATGCCGAGAGAGTCGATACGTTGTTTAAGATTACGTGCTACAGCGTTTTCATAACCTGAATAAGTATGAATAGCGTACCAGTGTCGTTCGCCGGTGAAGAGTTGTTTGGCCATATGATTAGAAGGAGTTAGTTAAAAACTTGATGCCGGTGGCAAAAACAAAGTCCCAGGCGCTGACAAAGAGTGCTACGACAACACAAACGGCAATAACGAGTCCGGTATACACCATGGCCTGGTTCTGGGTTGGCCATTTTACTTGCTTGAGTTCAGCTACGGTATCACGGAGGTAATGCGAGAAATTTTCCATACGTATAAATTATTAATCAAAATAAAAACGCCTCGGAGGCGGATTAGTCCTACTATACGCCTGATAGCGAAAACTGTCAAAGTGGGGGCGGGATAGCATAAAAGCGCCCAGGGGCGCTTTTATGCTACGGTGCGGAAATAGTTAGAGAGACAGGTTGATGGTGCGCGGATGTTTTTATTAGGGATAAAAAACACTCGCGAAAATTAAGTAAAGAAATGAACGTAGTGATTATTCTGAACTTATTTCCTGATTTGCTCATTCCTAGAGCAAATCACTGGATCGCCATTGTCGCTACGGGGCGTTGATGGGTAGAGAGACAGGTTGGTGGTGCGCGGATGTTTTTATTAGGGATAAAAAACACTCGCGAAAATTCGCCATTGTCGCTACGCTCTGTGGCTCATTTTACCTTGATGTTTTAGTGATTTGCCCTAGGGTTATTTATCGACAACTTGTTTCTACTGTACAGAATTCTGCAGATGTTGAAGTTGAGTATTGTACCTTGATGTTCCAGCGATTGGCCCTAGGGAAGGGCAAATCGGGAACTAAGTAAAATCATACTCGCTGGCGCTCGTTGTTTTACTTAACCTCGTACATCAATGTAATTTTGCTCATGATTTTGTTTTCGCCGGTTGGTACGGTGGGGGTTGGGGTTGGGGCCATTTCTGCTTTGGCACTCATCGCCATATCATTCATAGGAGCATACGGGTACCCGCCACCATTTGCCTCCTCGTAATAACCGGTCATTTTTACAATCTTCATACCTAACGTTTCAACCAACTTATCAGCCTGGACTTTGGCGTCAGCTATCGCCAAGGCGCGGGCTTCGACTTTCAATTTATCTTCATCGTCGATTGTGAAGTTGAGTCCGCTTACATCAGTTGCGCCGAGTTTGCCGACTTCAGTTAATAAACTGCCGGCAGTATCTACTTTGCGGACTTTTACTGAAATAGTTTGAGATACCGTAAAACCATCAGCGATTTGTTCTCCGGGAGGACAGTAGGAACCAAACGCGCACGGCTTTTGGGTGTACGTGTACTTTGGCGTCATGTAGTAATTTTCGGTTTTGACGTCTTTCTCGTCGATTCCCTGTTCTTTGAGGTAATTGGTAACAGCATTTACAACAGTCGCAGATTTTGCCTGCGCGGCTGCGGCGTCTTTTTCTTCACCGCTAGCAGTAAAAGTAAACTGGGCGATGTCAGGTTTTGCAAAAACTTCCCCGGTCCCCGTGACATTAATAACTACTGGACCAGAATTCCATTGATCGGCTTGTTTGAGGGTTAGCATCGCATAGGCTCCGAGCGCAATTAAGGCAGCAGCCAGCACGAGCGTACCGAGGATACGGTTGTACGAAATACTAAAGAAACCTTGTGGCATAAAATTAAATAATTAGAGTGATTAATGAATCAATAAGCCTGTAGAACCAATTACTGATTGCTGTTTTTTTAGTACACACAGCAGACAAAGCGGCCGTATCCTCGGGTGATAGTACCGGGGTTTCTGGTTGCTTCTCCATTAAATAATACATGATAGAGGCCGTTCCCTCAACATGCCCTACCCCGAGGGCGTGGCCAAACTCGTGGGCCAGTACTCGTTCTAGCTCTTTGGGATTAGAGAATTTGTAGATATTGATATTGGTACCCTTATAATCACCCTGAGTAAACTCGTCTGGAGCACCAAAGTCATGATTATAATCAGCCACTCCGGCGTTGTATTGGGAAATCAGAGCATTGCCTCGTTCGCTTACTGCATTTATGTCGGCAGCCAGTTTGGCGAGGGTAGCGGTCCGAACCTGCAGCTCACCCCCTATGGCCGCTAATTTTTTCTCTTCGGTTTTAAGGGCCGCAAATTCAGCAGGCGGAGCACCCCCAGCATCGTTGTAGCCAGCGACTTTCTTATTAAAGCGTGCTAGTTTTGCTTCGTAGGCGGTACTATCTGCGGTAAAGGCGACTTTTTTTCTCTCGTATTCGGTGGTTAGTTTTTTATATAAGGTAGCTACTGTCTCACTGGTTGATTCTTTTTGATCGAGGGCGGCCCGTTTGGCTTCTTCGGCAATGGTCCGCTCTTGGCGATCATCAAAAATAAAATTCACTGGAAAATCTGATGACTCATCATACACAAACAGACCCTGTCCGACTGCAGTTTCCCAGACAGCTGCGGCGTCGGCCAGATGCTTTTTAGCTTCATCGGTCGAGAGATTAAACCGCGCATCTAATTCGCCTAACCGGTACGTTACCGGTACGTAACATAGTGGAGTATACGTACCATAAAAAAAACTGCCGCACGCAGCCATCGTCATAATCAGTACTAAAAAATAAGAACGGCGCATAAATAGAGATGTAGTACTAGTATACCAAATCAAAGCAAGCTGTCTCATCAAACAATTAAACGGCGTGCCCTATTGGGCACGCCGTCACGTTTCGGCAAAAGAAAAAGCGGTCCTGGGCGGGGGCTATGTCGTCGCGAAACGTAGCCCCTGCTCATCACCGCTTCCCTTTCATACATCATACACGAGTCAGATTTCTGTCGAGGGCACATATCCACCGTTGCATTTATGGGCAAATTTTTAGTTCGGGGAAATACACACCTGTGTGGTTATCGCCTTTTTTATAGTCAATAAGTGATACCGAGAAATTTGCATTTTCTGCATACGGGTAATCTATTACTGACATAGAGTCAGAAATGAATTTTTCATTATTTAGGTATACAGTTAATGACATAAGACCCAGTCGATCTATTTCTTCTTCAAATCGAACAGTATTTAATGTACTGGTGCTTATCGCATTTTTTATTTTAATACGAGCACCAATATCACTTGTCGTTGCATTTACTTTAAAGAGATTCATTCCATCGCGCGACCTTAAGTTCTTTAATGAGATATGATTATAACTGTTATCTCCCACAACAAATTCCCACAATTCTGGGCGACTGAAAATCACATTACCATATAACTTTCCTGTGGGTCTGAAGTCAAATTGGAAGGAACTTCCTAAAGAAGTGCTCGAACCGTAATACATTGTCGTCGAACTAGAGCCCGCACTTAATTTCCATTGTCTATCGTCACAATAATAGTTACGTAATGGGGATACAAACTGCCCTCCCAATACCGTATAGTCAGGACCGCCAGTGCCATTTAAAATTGTTGTCACGCCCTCGCTTTTTTGGGTACTGTTATATATCTCATATAGGCCGCATAAACTGCCTAACAAGACAAAGGATACTGCTGCAACTACAACGAACTTTCCTCTAAAATTACAATCATTCCAAGGTGAACCTGTAAATGTAGACTGTATCCGATCCATCACATTTACGGCCCCTAGTTTTGTGGGCCGGTTTTTAGACATAAAATTACTCACTTGCCTTACTCCGTTCAGCAATCTTCTTTCGACTTAATTGCTGTGCTGAATTCATGGAGTGCTGGTAGTAGAGGGACTTGATACCAAGCTTCCAAGCTTTAATATAGAGCTGGTTTATATCTTTGACTGGCGTGTCTGGAGGAATCATTACGTTTAGTGACTGACCTTGGTCAATGTAGTGTTGTCTGGCGGCAGCTTGCTCAATAATGACACTTTGATCGATTTCAGCAAAGGTACGAAAAACTAGTTTTTCTTCATCACTTAGACAGTCTAGGTGCTGTACTGAACCATCAGCATCACGGATACTGTCCCAGATTTCTTTTTTATCAAGACCTTTCTCGACCAATAAATCTTCGAGGAATGGATTTCGTAGGGTAGTTTTCATCTTTTGCACGTCTTTGGTATAACAGTTACTCCACACCGGTTCGATTCCCTGTGATACTTGTCCGAGAATAAATGCAGATGATGTAGTCGGTGCAATAGCCATTAATGTTGTGTGGCGGCGGCCGTATCCCTTTAGCACTTCAGGTTCGCCAAATTGAGTAGCCAAATTCACTGACGCCGCTTCGGCTTTAATGCGGATATTTTTAAACATTTCCTCGTTTAGAGCACTAGCACGTTCACTTTCAAACGGTATTAGATTTGCCTGCAGATATGAATGGTAACCAAGTACACCTAAACCTAGGGCACGATTCGCTTTGGCAAAATTATAGGCTCTCTCCATAAAAGTAAATGCTAGACGTTTCTCCTTTTCTGTATGGTCACGCAGAGCCTCGAGTTTTTCGATAAAATCAGACATGACTGCATCGAGAAATGCGATCATGGTCTCAATTAAATCGGAATCTTTCCAAGTATCATAGTGAAGCAGGTTGACTGACGAAAGACAGCATACAAATGACCAATCAGGAGTACTCGGCAACATAATCTCACTACACATGTTACTGGCATAAATGCGGAGACCTTTTTCTTTGTAGACATCAACCGTATTGTTGTTGGCATTATCACTGTATAGAATATACGGATAACCCATTTGACCACGACGCTGGATTACTTTGGCCCAAATTGCTCGCTTTACTTCATCACCATCAATCATAGATTGTAACCATTCGTCCCCCACCGTTACACCATGTGTAAGTTTCTGAATTGGATTACCCTCCATACCGATTTCGAGAAATTCGTTAATGTCTGGGTGTTCAAGTGGTAGATAAGGAGACACGTGTCCACGACGTATATGTCCTTGACTTACGACATCCACTAACGTTTCAAACAATTGCATGAAATGAACTGAACCTGATGATTGACCATTATCAGTTATAATATTTCCTCGGCCACGGAGTGCTCCAAAATAAGCGGAACAACCTCCGCCAAATTTAGTCATGATACCAATTTCAGCTTGGGTATATAGAATACTCCCCATATTGTCATCTACATATGAACCAAAACAACTAATCGGCAATCCACGGGTTGCCCCAAAATTTGACCAAACTGGAGAAGCTAATGAAATCCAACCTTTGGACATGTACTCGGTGAACTTTTTTGCAAAACCAGGTTGCTTTAGGATTTCTTCGGCACGATCAGCAATAATCTTGATTCGTTCATCAGGTGTTTGACCTTCAAGCAAATAGCCACGCTCGAGAAAAAGTCTACTATTATCATTCAGCCAGTACCAAGGTTCGGTGCGGTTTTTCATATACAGAATAAAGTGGGTAAATAATTAGAACAAATCTGCACTTGTGACACTAGTACTACGTTTATTGTAGTTAATTGAGCGCTTGTTAAAAAAGTCGGTGTGTTTGGTAGCAATAACTTCATTATCAAACCAATCAGTTTCTGCAAGTAACACTTCATTAACGTCAAAATGACGAGACATACCGATAGCAGCTAACGAGTTATTAAAACGATGTTTTACAAACTCTTTTACATTTGCAGACGGCAGGAAATCAAGTTCGCCTGCTTCATAGATCCAGTCAATGACTCTACTCTCAGCAGTAAAAGCTTCCTCACAAGCCTTTACAATCTTGTTCTTCATTTCTTCATCAAACCATTCAGGATGTTCGTCTTTTACTATATTTATCAGATCAATGCCAAACAATCCATGAATCTGCTCTTCTTTACTGGTGGCTTCAACAGCATTACTAATTCCCTTAAATAGATCCCGGTGTTTGTTGAACGACATTATAATCAAGAATTGTGAAAAGAGCGAGACATGTTCAATAAAGAGCGAGAATAAGAGAATCGATTGTGTGTACTGTTTATTTTCTTCTGTACGCGACAAAGCAATCATTTTATCTAAATACTGAACTCGCTCTTGGAGAATAGGAATATCTTTGATTTTCGTAAACTCATTATTCAAACCAAGGATTTCAAGGAGGTGTGAGTAAGCGTCCATATGTCGGACCTCGGACTCTGCAAAAGTTGCACCAACAGCACCGATTTCAGGTTTAGGCATTTTTTTATACACGTCACCCCAAAAACTCTTTACAGCGACTTCGATTTGAGCAATGGCGAGCATTGCGTTTTTAATTACGCTGCGTTCGACGTCATTCACACTGACATGAAAATCCTGAACATCACTCGTGAATTTAAACTCCGTGTGAATCCAATACGAATGCCTAACAGCATCTACATATTCAACTAATTCAGGGTACTCGTATGGTTTTAGATTTTGGCGTTTACGGAAGATATCGCGTTCGCGGAGCTTCTTGCGTTCATTACGGTAGATGATGTATGACTTGGCGGTTTCAAAGTAGTTTAACTCCATCAAAGACGCCTCAACTAAATCCTGCATCTCTTCGACAGTGGGATAGCCGTCGATACATTTCATGGATTTAGGGTCATTGCTCGGGGCTGTCCCGGCCTGGACACACATCGATAACGCTTTCTTGTGTACGGTTTCGGCTACTTTGGCTGCATCAGGGGCGCCGCCTTCACTGGTTTCTCCTAAAGCCATCAAAATGGCGTGTTCGATTTTTGCTATATCGAAGGACTGTAGTGATCCATCACGCTTTTTAATGTGTTTTATTTCCATAGTCGTAAAATTCTTTCTATATTAATAAATTATGTGCGCGACTACAAGTTGAGGAAAAGACTGCCCAGTTGTAGCAACTGGGCTCAGGGTATGTTTTAAACAAACATAACGCTGCGTGTCTTGTCCTCCGACACACATCGCGTGGAGGCGCGGTGATACCTACATCATAGGGTGTTTTGTGATAATTGTAAAAAACGGCTTGAGTGTATCTAAATGGCTTAAAATAAGGTTGCCTAAAATAGATACGGGTAAAAGAATGTGGATAACTAGAAAAAAATACATACTAAGAAACTCTTTTACCGTTTGCCTAGACCTGTAGCTCGCACAGCGTGCCCGATATCGGTGTCGACATGTAAAAATACCGCCACATGACGGTATTTCTACACGTTCTCCTAGGATCTATTAATTACGACGGAGGCTGTCGCGGATTTCGGTGAGAAGTTTAATCTCCGCTGAGGGTTCAGCCGGGGCAGCTGGTGCAGCTGCTTCTTTCTTTTGTAGTTTTGCCAGGGCTTTGACGACCATAAAGATCACCAAGGCGATGATAGTGAAATCAAAGATACTTTGGATAAAGGTGCCGTAGGTGATATTCGCCTCCCCTACTTTGAGTGCCCAAGTAGTAAAATCAACGCCTCCGAGCAAGATACCAACTGTCGGCATAATAATGTTTTCTACAAGCGACGCGACAATCTTGCCAAACGCAGCCCCGATAACTACCGCCACCGCGAGATCAATCACGTTCCCTTTCATGGCAAAAGCCTTGAATTCTTCAATAAAATTTTTCATAAATTAAAATAATGTGTAAAAACTTTGTAGAACCTACGCGTACGAGTATAAGAAACGTACTGTTGGTATAGGTGGTACATCGGTCTCTGCATTATACAACACCGTTGCTAGTGATGGTGGTGATGTGAGTGCCCAGCCGATACTGATTCGGTAGCGTCAACCGAGCGCCTACTGAAATACCAAGCAGCCACCAGGGTAGTCAACGGGACTGCTAAAATCAAACCGATACTCCCAATCACAATGCGCAGAATTTCCGAAGCGATTACCTCTTGATTAATAGCCTCGAGGAAACTAGCGTCTGACCGGGCGTACAAGAGCACGAGTGGCAACGCCGCCCCGACGTACGCGAGCGCAAGCGTATTCACGAGCGAACCCACATGATCGCGCCCGACCCGAATCGCCCGAGAGTAGAGCTCGCTCCACCCGAGCGACTGATTAGCTCCCCGTAATTCCTGGACCACCGATGCCTGGGTAATTGAAACGTCATCGAGCACCCCAAGTAAACCAATAATAATACTCCCCAAGAGCAACCCCGCAATATCAAGCGTCCCCCCCATCGAGAAATTAAGGTAAATTGAAGCATCCGAACTAAAACCCGTCAGTGACATCCACCCCACCGACACCCACGCCAGAAAACACGTGACTGCCACCGCCCCAAATGTCCCTACAAACGCAATCACCACTCGAGGCTTCAGACCATGGGTGAGAAATAGCGATAGTGACAAAATGACCCCCGCAATCACGAGACTCGCCAACGCCGGTGAATATCCCGCGAGTAAGGCCGGCACCAACCCAAAGATAATCGCTACCCCACTGAGTACCAAACTCATCAGAGCCCGCGCCCCCTGCCACCCCGCAAACAGGAGTACCAGCAACACCATCAACCCTGTCATCACCGCTAACTGCGGCCGGCGCTCGACATCTTTAAACGCGTAGTACTCTTCTCCATTGATAGTTACCAGCCGATTAACGAATATCGTATCCCCGACAGAGAGCACCACGAGATCATTCTCGAGCGTCGCCACTTCACCCTTTTTTTCACCACCCAAAACTTCAATCCGTAACTCCTGCACCGTGGTGGTGGCGTTAGTGCCCGTAATGTCCCGCTCAGATTGCGATACAATCTCAATCACCGTCGCCCGAACGGTTTCTTGTAGCTCCTGATGTACTTCTTGGGCGAATGCCACGGAACCCAAACCAATCACAAAAACCCCTACCAACAGCATCGTACAGAGGAGTCGTCGCATACAGAACTACACAGCACCTGTCAGCAATCGCGCCAGATAAAACCCAATCCCCGCCCCCATCATAAACATAAAAAAGAGCGCCACGAGCAAGGTTTCTTGTTTCATAATACGACTAGTATACAAACAATTACCACCACTGACCAGGTAACAAAACCAGAAACCCGCCTACCACCCTCGACTTTTCGCCCAAAAATAGGTATAACAGTGTGCACCCGCGGGCATGTCCCGATGGAATATGGCGGCTATGGTATAACGGTTATTACTGAAGCTTGTGGAGCTTTAAACCAGGGTTCGACTCCCTGTAGCCGCCCAGATGAAATAAAGCTCAATAAACACCTTAGATAGAGGGGTTTATTGGTTCTAGCCAAGTAGCACCCTACCGAGAGGGTAGAACTGGTATACTTATCAGGTATGTCTGAAAATGAAAAAATTAACTTGCTCAAAGGTGAACTCATTCCATTATATGAAAAACATCAGAAAGAACTGCTCTTTCACGGTTGGCACCATATAACTTTTGTTACAAACAAGAGTGTTGATTTTGCGAAAGAACTTGCTGCAAACGAGTTTCTTGTCCAATCTGCAGGGTTAGTACACGATCTGAATTATATTGTACAGTCTAATTCGAAACCTGAAGCTGGAAAGGATTTGCGTGAAGAGCTACTAACGAAATCTGGCTACCACCCAGGGGAAATTGCTGAAATTGAAAATATTATAATGGAGGAATGCACCACTAACCGACATAGCGATATTTCAATTGAAGCTAAGGCACTTCCAGTAACACCTATATTGTTTGCAAGTAAATACATTGAAGAAGAAAAGGTTGATATTGCAAGATTGGCACACAAAATATGTGTGGAACAAAACCATTTGTTGGAAAGTGGTATTTATTTTTATACAGATCAAGCAAAACAAATGTATCTCAGCTGGGCAAAGGTAAATCTCCAACTATGGGGCAATGTGGAAGAATGTTTGAAAGACGAGGACGTAAAAGAAATGCTTGCTATAGCACAATCTACAGGAGTGATTTAATAAAAAACGGCAACTAAATGTTCTATCTATGAAACTATTCTTGTCTTCAACAACAATATCAGATGGACTTATTGCGCCATTTATAGCATTGGTTGGAAAAGAATTAAAAGATATTTCTTTTGCACTTATAGAGAACGCTGCTGATCCGTATGGAGAAAACGCCGGGTTCGTTCTTGAAAATCGCGCCACTTTGCAGTTACTAGGCATGCGGCTCGAGTTAATTGACCTAAATCAATATCAAAATAAAACAAATGAATTAAAAGAGCGATTAAGTAATTTTGATGTTATATGGTTTGGTGGTGGAAATACGTATTATCTACGTTGGATCATGAAAGTGACGGGGTTTGATACCATCGTAAAAGAACTTTTAGGAACTGGGATTATCTACGGTGGCGGGAGTGCCGGAGCAGTTGTGACAGGAAATACATTGAGGCACTTTGACCTTGTTGACGACCCGAAGAGTAGTCCGGAAATCATGTACTTAGGTTTAGGTCTGACTGATTTGGTCATTATTCCACATTGGGGCACAGAAAAAATACAAGAAAAACTACATGAGATACAGTCACTGTTTACAAATGACAATATCGAAACAATCCAGATTAGTGACAATCAGGCAGTCATAGTGAATGATGAAAGGTGGACAGTTTTACCCTAATGTCAGCACCGGTATGTAAATACCCGTATCTCCCCTCTTCTCATACACAGTTCGAACATCTCTATACAGAGACGGTACACCTTGTCACCATTTTCTTCGAAAATGCTAGGCAAAGTCTTGCTAAGTGATGTTGGATCACTTCTCACTCCGCGACGTCGCCCAATTTTTAGAAGTATATTTTGCAGGGCGCTATCGATATCCTAACGGGAAGCTGAAACTGGTATACTCTTTTGTATGAGCAAAGCTTCTGAAATGAAAGTTCGGGAATTACTGTCCATTGCTGACATCATTGTAGGCGGAAATAGACCACAGGACATACAAATACTAGACACCACAGTGTACGACCAGTGGCTACGGGATGGCTCACTAGGTATAGGCGAAAGCTACATGGAAGGCAAATGGGGTGCGGTTTCTCTTGACCAAACTATGAAACACCTTATCAACCACATGGACGAACTTGAGGCATTAGTAAGAAAGTCCCCCTCCCTGATTCTTTACACAACAAAATTAAAGTTACTAAACGTACAAAATAAAATTGGCTCTAAAAGAGTCACTGAACAACACTACGATGACGATATCGAGTTGTTTAAAAACATGCTCGACCCCTATATGCAATATTCGTGCGGTTACTGGAATTTTGGGGCAGAGGATCTTACCACAGCACAAAGAGATAAAATGCGGCTCATTGCCGAAAAGATGTATCTTGAACCAGGGATGGAAATCCTGGATATTGGTTCAGGTTTTGGCGGGTTAGCAAATTTCCTAGCTACAGAGTATATGGTTAAAGTGACAGCCGTCACTTTGTCTAAAAGCCAACACGAATATGCTCTGGCGCATTTCGCCCACCCCAACATCACGTTTGTCTTACAAGATTATCGGGATATTGTTCATAAAGAGTATGACCGAGTTGTCTCGGTTGGTACGTTTGAGCATATTGGCATAAAGAACTACAAAGCATTCTTCAAGAAAGTGTTTGCACTTCTAAAAAATGATGGGTTTTTACTATTACACACTATTGGTAGTGCCCGCACAACCACATCAACCGACGAATGGATTGATACGTATATATTTCCCGGCGGGCAACTCCCCTCCACTACGCAAATTGTTGAGAGCATCGACGAACCGTATGTTATTGAGGACTGGCATAATTTTGGTGAAAATTATAGTAGGACATTGCATGCTTGGCATAATAACCTGTCGCAATTCTGGAAAGATAAAGCTGACAAAAATTTTAGAATGTGGGAATATTATTTATTAAGTTGTGCCGGCAACTTTGAAGCTCGTTCTAGTGTCCAGCTCTGGCAAATTGTAGTTAGCAAAAAAGGAATCAAAGGCGGATATAAATCTATTCGATAATTGGAATATACAATACCTCGTCACTCCTCTACTCAAACACAGTTCGAACATCTCTATACAGAGACTGTACAGGTTGTCGCTATTTCTAACAAAATAGCTGGCAACCTCTTGCAGAATGGGTCCCGATCCCATTGTTCACTCTACGACGTCGCCCCATTTTTAAAGGTATATTTTATAAGGGTTTTCTGATCATCTAACAGACGCGGTACACCTTGCTAGAACTGATATACTTCAGATATGAAAACTAAAAGAATTGCTGGAGTTCTATTTTGGTTACTAGTTACAACTCTGCCAATTGCTGGTCTCCTCTTTGCAATTTTTGACCCCAAAACTTTTACAGACACCCAGGACTTCTGGCGAAATAAAATATCGGCAGCAGGGATATTTGGACCTTTATTTTTCATATTAATTCAGGCTCTGCAAGTCGTTATAACTCCGATAAGTCATTACACGATCGGGGCTATTGGTGGTTTTTTATACGGACCGTGGGTAGGGGGATTGCTGAACTGGGTAGGTAGAATTATTGGTCACTTGACTGCATTCTTCCTCGCAAGAACTATTGGTCGTCCAATCGTTAGCCGTTTCGTTGCACCAGAGACAATTGAAAAATATGACCGGTACACATCAGATAAATCCCTGGTTTTATTTTTGTTTTACTTTTTACCACTCTTCCCAGACGATGAAATGAGTTACCTAGCAGGTTTATCTAAAATGAAATTCCGAATGTTTCTTTTAGCAAATATATTCGGTCACGTAGGAGGTTCGCTTGGACTGGCGTACCTTGGAAGTGGCGTTGATACACGAGACCCTCTTTTCTGGTTTTTGTTCATTACAACTTTAGTAGGATTTCCTTTAATTTGGTACTTACTCCGAAGGAAGGGGCGTACTGACATTTCTTCAACCTTAAATTAGAGCAGTATATAAATACTCGTATCACCCAATCGCTCAAACGCATTTCTATACAGAGACGTCAGTACACCATGTCACCATTTTCTGCAAAAATACTAGGAAAGGTCTCGCGCAGTGATACTGGCTCACTTTTCACTCTACGACTCCACCAATTTGAAGCTTGACTATATACCCCTGCGCAGTACTATTTTAAGTACAAATGGCTTCGGCCTTACCCACTTCGGTAGGAGAACAAAAAACGCTGCTTTAGAATAACTCTCTGACAGCGTTTTTTATTACCTCAAACTCCTCTTGTTCCAACATGCCAATTTTGTTGAGAAACAATATTTATCCACTCACTCTCTTGCATTTTACTATTTTTTACTATAAAATGTACCTAACATTATGATTCGTTTTGAACAAAAAAAATCAAGGAATACAACGTATTATTACCTTACTGAGAGAGTTTGGATTGGTTGTAAATACAAAAAAATACAGGTATTTGTGGGTAAATCTGTACCTAACGATACGACACAGTTCTACACTGCTCTAAAAGAAAAGGAGATTGCACTCATACCAAAGGTAAACAAGGACCCTACTTCTGAACTTCTCCCCGCACATTACCAACATATCGCACTCGCGCAATTAAACTGGAAATATTTTATTGCCCAACTTTCTACTGTAAAATACCAAAAAACAATCAATCACTTTGCGATTTCATTTATCTACGAATCAAACGCTATCGAAGGGAGTCGTCTCTCACAAAAAGAAGTCGCGGCAATTGTACTTAAGCAGTATGTAAAGAAGTCACTACCGCGACATGAGGTACGGGAAGCTGAAAATGCGGTGCTTGCATTTAATCATATTCAATCGCATGATTTTAAAATATCTCAAAAAAATATAAAACAATTACACGAAATCGTCATTTCCGGACTAGATATCCCTACTGGTTTTAAAACGGAAGCTATTGTAGTCAATAATAAACAAACGACTGGTCCCAAAAACGTAAAGGCTGAATTAAATATGCTTTTTTCTTGGTACAAACAAACTAAACGAATATTACACCCTCTGGAGAGAGCCCTCATCTTTCACAATCGTTTTGAACACATCCATCCGTTTACTGACGGGAACGGTCGAGTTGGTAGATTAATCCTAAACTGGATGCTACTGCAGGATGGTTACGGGGTGATTCTTTTTAAAAATCGCAATCGGGTAGCGTACTTTAACGCTTTGGACAAAGGAGATGGGGGTCGGTACCGTAATCTACTGACTCTTGCGAGTGAAACATACGTTAATACTATTTCTGAACTAATAAAACAACGTGTAATTTAAAATCACTGAAATTTTTTAATATGGTTTACTCTGTAAATAACTCTAGACCATACTAACTAAGAAAAAATCCTAATACCTCTCACTCCGAAACTAAGGGATACAAACAGTTCCATTTGTAACGAGATCCTCGTTCCGATTGAGCAATCAAGATCTTGGCAACACTACTCCCCTATATCGCAACCGCCCCTTGGCTCACAAACGATTGTTTTAGCAGATTTAGGTAGGTTTTAATCCCGTAGTATACGTCCACCAGTATGATTTTTAGATCCATCGAAACACTCGTGGCATGGGTACCGATGTTTATAGACTCAATGACTGGAATTCAATAATTGACTAAGCCGCTGCTTATGGAGCTTGAATCGGTTTGTCTTCGACGATACGCAGACGGTTATAATCGTGCTCTTCAAACTCTTTCCAGTAGCGCTCTTCAAATGGGTGCATGAGGACCCCTATATAGCCGCCTGATTCAGCAGAAATTTTTAGGATTTCGGCTTCGGTATACGTTTCAAATAAATCACGCCGACCCAAATCCCTCGCCAGATCCTGATGGATAATAAGCGAGTCATACTCGTCAGTAATTTCCATATTTTTTTCAAACAAGTGTTCTGCAAGGTGATACCCCTGTTCGTCATGCTCAACATGTTCGGTCATACCTTGGAGGTAGGCTTGTTTTAGGATATCGGCTTCGATATTTTTCCAGGCCCGGGCGCGAGTAGTTATTTGCGGCGATTCGAGAAAATCGTTGGCGTAGTCCACTGTACTCACTGCCAGATTCACAATACTTAATAGCTGTTTCAGGTCCTTATCTGACAAATCAATATGCATATAGTGTTAGTTTAGCGTATTTACGAACGATTTGGTACTA
>JAYTKW010000020.1:0-8569 GCA_043729945.1 Candidatus Kaiserbacteria bacterium
CCGCCCCCCAGTCATCCTCTTCTTCGTCGATTGCGTCAACTGGTTTGGGGTCGCGGCGGGGGAGTTCGGGTTTTGGTTCCATGGTCTCGACACGAGTCATCGAGGTTGCTGTTTCGTCTGATTCTACTCGTTTTGGTGTGGTTAGAGAATTGAAGATTCGGCCACGTGATTCGGGGGGTTGGGCTCGTTCTTCTAGTTCGGGAGTTGGTTGGGCCATTGGAGCGCGTCTTGAGATACTGTGATTGTGAGACATTTCCTCGGGGAAACCGGTTGCAATGACCGTTACTTTGATTTCATTTTTCTTGAGCTTTTCGTCTTTGATGGCTCCGAAAATCACGCGAGCTTGTGGGTCAATTGATTCGGTAATAATGCGAGCAGCGTCTTGTATTTCAAGCATACCGAGGTCGTCACCACCAGCGATAGCAAAGAGTACGCCCTTGGCACCCGTAATTGATACTTCAAGGAGCGGTGAATTGATGGCTGACTGAGCAGCTTCCTCGGCCCGCTTTTCGCCGGTTGAGACACCAACTCCCATCAGAGCTGAACCGGCATTTTCCATAACGGAACGAATATCAGCAAAGTCGACGTTGATGATACCTGGCATCGTGATCAGGTCAGAGATTCCCTCTACGGCTTGTTTGAGGACGTTGTCACATTGCTGGAAGGCATTTTGGACAGTGGTTTCTTTGTCGACGATAGCGAGGAGGCGGTCGTTTGGAATGATGATGAGGGCGTCCACTTCCTTCTTCAATTCTTCGATACCTTGCAAGGCCAGACGCATACGTTCTTGACCTTCAAAGAGAAACGGCTTGGTGACCACACCAACAGTGAGAGCCCCACTCTCGCGGGCAATTTTTGCAATGACTGGCGCGGCTCCGGTACCAGTACCACCCCCCATGCCACAAGTGATAAAGATCATGTCTGATCCTTTGATGGCGTTATTGATTTCCTCGCGCGTTTCTTCAGCGGCGCGTCGTCCCATGTCTGGGTTACCGCCAGCACCGAGTCCGCGAGTGAGGTTTTTTCCAATGTGGATTTTCTTTTTAGCTAATGAGTGGTGCAGGTCCTGCGCATCACTGTTGATGGCGATGAATTCAACACCTTTTACTTTAGCGCCGACCATATAGTTCACGGCATTATTTCCTGAACCTCCGGCACCGACTACTCGGATGCGAGCAAATGATTCTACGTCTGATTTAATTTGTTCCATAATAAAAATTATAATTACCTCCCGCAAGCAAAGGGTCACCGATGCCTAATCCAGGTATCATACAGGTAATAATAACAGCTGTCACATATTGACTAACGTCATACGTGTGTGATTGACATCATACAAAACTTGTTACGGAAGAAACTGACTCAGCCACCCGAGAATAGTTTTCTTGGTCTGTTTGACGACACCAATCGCCGTTGTGTCCGTACCATCGCTTGCACCAATCATACACAAACCGTAGGCTACAGCCCACGAGGCGTCGCGGACTTTGGTGTTCTTGCCAACTTCAAGGGTGGCGATGCGAGCCGGTAAATTTAGGGTCGTTCGGGCGAGGTCTTGGATGCCGAGTGTCGTCGAGCCACCGCCGGTGAGAATAATGCCTGCCGGCAAGAGTCCGTCTTTTTTAATCTTTTTTAAATGGAGATCAATCAGTTCAAAAATATCACCGAGCCGGGCATTTACAATCTCCTCCAGTTTTTTCTTGGGGTAGGGGGTGCCGGTAATACCGCCACGCTTAATTTTCTCGGCTTCTTCGAGGGGGATTTTTAGACCGAGCGCGATGTCATTGGTAATATCATTGGCACCAATCGGGAAGACTTTGAGCGAGATTGGTGTGAGGTCCTCGAACACCACAATCGATACGGTCTCGGCACCGATGTTGGCCATGATACAACCTGCCCGTCTCTGGGTTTTGGATAAAATAACGTAGCTGGCAGCAAGGGGAGAGGCCATAACGTCTTCAACATATACACCCGTCCGTTCAACAGCGCCAATGAGGTCGTTGAGGTGCTGCTCGAAGGTGGTGATAAACAGGGTATCTACTTCGAGTTTTGTACCACGCATGCCTTGGGGTTTGCCGAGGACTTCTTCGCCATCTACCCGGAATCGTAATGGAATGGCGTGGATAATTTTACGATTAGGAATATGGTCGATGATCCGCTCCTCGCTGTCGGTAGTCGCTTTCTCGACATCAATTTGTGTAATCTCAGAATCAGCACGTGAGGTGATGACTTCACCAGTGGAAATAATCTCATCGAGCCCAATGCTCCCAATAGAAACATACGCCCGTTTTACACTGCCCCCGGCAGCCTTCTCGGCCTGGGCGACGGCGCTCCTGATACTACGAACGACATCTGTTTCATTAATAATGTAGCCGTTACGTAGCCCCCGACTTTCAGCGAAACCGGTACCGATAATTTGAGGCAGTCCACGGTCACTTTTTTCATGGGGCACACGAACAATCGCTACCTTGATTTGGTAGGTGCCGACGTCGATGCCCGTGATGATGTGATCAGACATAAGGTAATACTACAATTATACAATACTATATTTACCAGTGTATCGCCGTTCGAGTTTCTCCATGGCGACGGCGTCGGTTTCGGTATGATGATCGTGTCCTTTGAGGTGTAGTAGCCCATGGATGTAGAGATAGGCCAGGTAGCCACTGGGGGAGAGGTTAAATTTTTTAGCCTCAGGTTTGGCAGCGGCGGGACAGATGATTATCTCACCGCAATCTGCCGCCAGAGGAAACGATAATACATTTGGTACGTAGGTTTTCTGGCGATACTGAGTATTTAATTTCAAAGCGCGGGTAGGCCCGACAAAAGAGAGTGACAGGGTGTAACGTTTTCCTAAAATATCATTTTTGATTGTTTCGTAGGGAAACTCGGGTATAGATTTTATAGTTTGAGTGACCGAAAAAGGGGACATAGATAGGTCATTATCGCATGATAAAGAGCATAAGATAACCCCACTGCTGTGAGTGGGGTTATCTTGCGTCTTTTTGGTCTTAACGGCGTCCGGCTGTTTTCTCTTGAATCTTGCCGAGTTTGAGATCTCGCTCGTAGATCACTTTTTTGGCTAGTTTCTTGAGTTTGGCGAAACGGTTGACGTTATCACTCTTGATACGAGTGCGGTACCGGCCATCACGAACTTTACGAATAATACCCGCTCCTTGAACGCGCTTTTGGAAACGTCGAATGACGTTTGCACTGCTCTCGTTGTTATTCTTTACGACTTCGACGTTTGTTGCCATATGTGTGCAAGAGGATAGCATTTTACATCAAATAACGCAAGAAAATTCGATCCAAACACCTCGGATACTTCGTTGCCGGCGCTCTTTTGGACTTTCACCGTATAATATACGGCTCAAGCCCAAAAAGCTTGTCGCCTCGTCTGCGAGGCGTTTGAATTCGAATTTGGTACACTGATGTACCATTTACTTCTGTCTGGTACATTTTCAGGCGAAATTTACCTGTCAGGTTTAGCTTCTGATACAATATCAAAATGATATTTAATGGTGTAAAAGTAGCGCTGCTTTATAAAGATACTTTAGTAATGCAATTGCGTGATAATAAACCAGGACTTAGGTTTGCAAATATGTGGGACTTTCCTGGTGGGGGACGAGAGGGTAGTGAAAGCCCTATTGAGTGTGCTATCCGAGAAATTAAAGAAGAATTTGGTATTACTATCAAGCCAGAATCTTTTATTTGGCAAAAAGAGTACCCGGCAATGCATGATGTGCAACAGAGAGCTTTTTTCTTGGTTGTGCTAGCAACGGAAGCTGATATTAAAAATATACATTTTGGTACAGAAGGGCAGAGATGGGATTTTATGACTCATTCGGAATTTTTTGACAGCCAAGACGTCGTCCCTGATCTTAAAGGGAGGTTTAGAGATTATTTGGAACAAATAAGTTGAAGTATTTTAAATAACTGACACACGTTGTGTCAGTTATTTAAAGATTTTGTCTATGCAACTACGTGGGAGTTTCGTTTTAATTTTCGGACTAGAGTGTCGTGTGGGATCGGTTCCTGTTTACGGGCGTCCATGTCGCGCAGGATGACCGTGCCGTCGACGAATTCTTTTTGGCCGATGATAATGACGTATTTTACTCCGCGCCTCTCAGCGTCTCGTAATTGGGCAGATAGGGAGTCATTGGCGAGGTCTTGGAAGACTGAGATGCCGGCCTGACGTAGTTCGTTGATGATCATCAGACTGCGTACTTTTGGACCAAAACCGAGTTGAATGATGTACACCGTTGGCGTTTCGAGTTTGAATCTTGGTGTGCGCGCTGGGGCTGGGCGTTCGCGCAGTAAGGCTACAGCACCAACAGCCGACGTCTTTTTCTTGGTCTTGCGTTCAACAAACGAATCAAAGCGCCCACCACGTATTTGGAGCGGATTGGGGGTGCCGTCTTCGAATTTTGGTAAATCAATCGCAAATAAGGCATCGGAATAGTATTCGTGGTGACCGAGCATTTTGGAATCAATTTCGTAGGGGGTCTCGCTCATATCGAGGTACTCGATAATGTCACGAAAATGTTTGCGACTTTGGTCACTGAGGTACTCGAGTGGATTTGGGCTCTTGTACGCTAAATCGTGTTCGAGGGTGACTAAATCCTGTAGGGCCATCATGACGTGTTGCTTCATTAATTCTCGTGAGGTTTCGGGCATCAGATCGAGACGTTTACGGAGGAAATTAGTTAGTTCACGTCCGTACCTTGTCATAGAATCAGAGTCTCCGAGGGAGTTGATACGTACGGTGTGTTCGGTGTAGCCGAGTTCGCTCGCGATTGCTCGGCTGGTTTGGATCAAAATCGCCTCAGCGATGCTTTTGGGGACATTAAAGATATGGAACGATACGGCGGTATCGCCAGTTTGGCCAGTCGTGTCTATTGAGTAGAGCAGTACCGGACCAGGGAGCGCGTGCAGACGTTCGTCACAAAATTGGGTAATACCACGCGTAAGCAGATTCTGGGTAATATCAAAGTCACTGTCCCGGGCCTCTATGGTGTGCGGTAGTGAGGTCGTACAGTTTTTACATTCAGGATCGCGACGTAACATGTCCGCGGTCTTGAAACCAAAGTGCTCTGCCGTGTGAGCGGCAATCCGGAGGAATTCGGTTGGGCTGGATTCGGTACGCGTAGACATAGAATAGATGTTTTTTTATGGTGAGCTAGTAATCACGTCTGTAGCGATTGCTCCCGGCAAATAATCAAATTCCTTTGGCGGGAAGAGGCGTAAGTAGGCGCGCCCGATGATACGTTCTTCTTGCAGGACACCCCAGACACGCGAATCAGAGCTTTGGTCACGGTTGTCGCCCATGACGAAATACTCGCGGTCACCGAGGATTTCGTTTACTGCAGAGCCCGCCGCCATGCTCTTAATATAAGGTTCATTGAGGATATAGCCGTTAGGGTTCTCGGTGTTGGTGATACGTACGGTGCTGCCTTCGATATCAATAGTGTCTCCTGGGGTGCCGATAATACGTTTAATAAAGAATTTTGACGGATCCCGTGGGTAACGAAACACAATTACGTCACCGCGGGCTGGGGTATGAAACTCATAACTCAGCTGGTCAACAATCAGGTATTCACCGCTATAGAAGGTTTCTTGCATTGATGCGCCAGAGACAATAAATGGTTGGGCTACGAACATGCGAATCGGGATCACAATGATGAGTGCAATTAGTGAGAAGCGGAGAATTTCAGTGAGTGGATGTTCGTCGCCTGTCCCCGCGACCAAAGCAGCTGCGCCGACAGTTTCTGGAATAATTTCCGTGTCAGAGGCAGTGTGTTTACGAGAAGAGAACAATTTCATAACGTGAAGTAAGAGCAGTATACGCGATAAAAAAGTGCGACGCAAACTTTAAGCAAAACAATGAGCGGAAGCGAATATGATTTTGATTAGTTCCAACTTTTGTCCTTCCTAGGCAAAAGTTCTGGAACATAGATTTGTCGACTTTCACTCCGTCACACCATAATTATTTTTACGTCCTCGCTCCGAGAATTGTCGCTGTGGATGCAAAAATAATCACGGTATGACTGCGTTCTTGGATTCAAGAAAATCAAAATTTACTGAAGGAGAGGGTAAGAAAAAAGTTGGAAAAATATAGAGAGGTAAATGATTATTACGCATGCAGATATACGGGCTTGCTCTTGTGGATGCAGTCTTAGGTGAGAAGTGACTAAATGTCACTTTGCAAGACTCATTGAGTTATTTTGTGAGCGTGAGCGAAATAAAGTAGCCAATGAGTGGACAGTTCCTGTAAGGAACACAAGGAAGTTGTTGCGAGCCGTACTGATGTACGGTGATCAGTAACTTACCGTAGTGTGACAACGGAATGCGCAGCAAGTGCAGGTCCGTGTGGTATTATTTGGTATGCATTACATAGTTGGCCTAGGCAATCCCGGAGAAAAATACGCGCTCTCGCGGCATAACGTGGGGTGGATTGTTCTCGATCATCTACGATCGCTCGTTGATTTGCCGGCGTTAATGACTGAGAAGAAATTTAATGGTCAAATCACTGACGGTAGGATTGCTGGGGCGCCGGTCACTGTTTTGTACCCCGATACCTTTATGAATAACTCGGGCACTGCCGTGCGGAAATTGGTGCCGCACAATGCGCTCACGCACCTGGTGGTGTTGTACGATGATATTGATTTACCGCTCGGTGAGGTCCGAGTATCGTTTGGGCGGGGGAGTGGAGGGCATAATGGGGTATCGTCAATTATCGAAAAATTAGGCAGCAAAGATTTTGTGCGAGTACGGATTGGGATTGGCAAAACAGGTTTTTGGCCATGGGAACGTGGTGTAACGAAACGGCCAGCAGGTGGTGGTGCGCTCGAACGCTACGTCCTTGGAAATTTTACCAAAAAAGAATTAGATACTATTGATAAAGCCTCGGTGCAGATTTTAGAAGTGGTGGCGACAATTGTCAGTAAAGGTCATGTGGCAGCAATGAATTTGTATAATTAAAAAGAAACCGGCCCCACGCATAATTGCGGGGCCGATTGGGTTGGACTAGCTTTCTTCAGAAAGCTTATCCGGTTTCGGGAGGGTGTCCACGAAATTTCGAGCGCTTGCCCAAAATTTATACATCGTTGCGTGAGCATTGTCGTCCGAATATTGGGAGTATCTTTCTCCCATGCTTCGACCGAGCCTGAACCAGGCATCTGCCATCGAGTGGAGCGTCTGCTCCGCATCCATCAGCCAGTGAGGAAATGCGTCGCGGTGCGCTCGAGGACCGGCTTTTTTGAATTCAGCGTCTTCCTGGGCCATGAATTTCTCGACCTGCCTCCTGGTCCAGGGATAGGCGAGAACCGCTTCTTTGTTTTCTTGTGCCCACTGGTAGCGAGAGTTCATGGACGGGCCGATGAGTTTAACATAAGACATCTTGGTATTCCTTTGGTCTTTTCGTAGACCAATCGACTAAAGAACAATTCTCCAGTGAAGCCAAATCGCAAGCGATTGGGGGTGAGAATTTAACACTAGTTATGAATATAATATAGCATGAATTGACTTAAAAGTCAATAAATTAATGTCGAAAAGGACTCTCTGTGTGTGAATTATCAACAAGAAAAAAGCACTCCGGATGGAGTGCTTTTTTCTTGTTGAATGTTATTTCGAATTACTTCGCTACGTTGGCTTCCTTGTATGAGAGCGTCATACGCTGTTCGGCTGGTTCAAAGAGGGAAATCTTGAACTGGTAGACGTTACCTAAGGACAGGGTTGCTTTCATCTTTTCTTCGGTCTCAAACTCTGAAATGTGAACGAGTCCAGCCACACCTTCTTGGATTGAGGCTAGGGCACCGTGCTTGTTGTATTTGATTACAACCCCGGGTACGACCTGATCTTTCTTGAATTTACCAGCGGCTTCGGTCCATGGGTTTTCACGGAGCTGCTTGATAGAGAGTGAAATCTTGTCATCTTTGACTTCGATTACCTTCACTTTGACCTTGTCGCCTACCTTGTAGAGGGCACGTGTGTCTTCAACGAGGCCCCAATCGAGTTCACTGATGTGTACCAATCCTTCGAGACCTTGTTCAATTTTAACAAAGATTCCGAAATCAACAGCGCCGGTAACTTCACCGTTTAAGGTTTCACCGACTTCGTATTTACCAACTTTACCTTCCTTCTCTTCTTTTTCCTGAGGACCCTTTTCTGAGAAAATCAGTTTGTGTTCTTTCTGATCAGCCGTGATCATGACCACACTGAGGTGTTTGCCAATGAGTGAGTTAAGTGCCGATAGGATCTTGTCCTTGTCGCCATTATCAACGCGCGGATAGTTGTCTGATCCGAGCTGTGATGCGGGGAGGAATCCAGGGATACCCTGCCATTCGATAATAAGTCCGCCCTTGTTTGCTTCTTTGACCAAGAGTGACATAACGGTTCCTTTGCGAACCGCTTCTTCGGCATCTGCCCAGATCAACGCCTGACGCGCTTCTTTGAGAGAAAGCTCGATGTAACCGTCGGCATTGGTAACATCAACTACCTTGGCAGCGATGGTGTCGCCGACACTGACTTTACGTAGAATGTCACGCGCATTCATATATTCGCGACCAAAAATGAGACC
>JAYTKW010000021.1:0-19540 GCA_043729945.1 Candidatus Kaiserbacteria bacterium
GCCACGACAGTGCGTCCCAATCATAACGACCAGGATTCGAGCCGCATAACGCCTTGTACGTGTAACGCTCATAGGTTTCATGACTGTACCGTGACCTATCTTCGACCGTCGACTCGTAGAGAGTGAAGGCTTTCTTCAAGCTATGGAACTTCGTGCGACCTTCGAATCCACCCTCGGTATCACTCTGTGAACGCCGATAATCGACGTCCTCAAGCTCAACTTCGATTACACCCTCAGCTATTTCTTCCCACCGCACCAGTTTCCCAGTGTAGTGATCGACTCTGTTCCAAACCTCCGCATACTCACGCTCTTGCGAATTATCAGGAATCCAAATCGATAGCTCGGCAGGCTGGTTCAATGCCTGCAAACAGAACGCCTTGAGCTCGATGGCGGCTTGAGCTTTCTTCTCTGCAAGCCGCTGCGCAAGTGCCGGCGACGTCTCCGCTTTCGCGAACACAATCCCCGGAATCTGCTTGGTCACGAGGACCGCCCACACTTCCCCACCTTTGGACAATTCGTGCCCAGGGTAGGGGTCGCAGACAACCTTCAGGGATTCGCGACCATGGGTGTAGAACCCAAACCATTGTGGAGCCCCCGTCTTCGGATGGTTGCCAAGCCGAAGGTTAACTTCAAACTGTTCCGGCAGCGGCCGCGACACCTCAGACAGAGGTTGCCATTGCCCATCGTTTGATATAGGGTGTTTCTGCTTTGGACCTTTCGGTCGTGATGTAGTAGCGGGGATTTCAGCCTCGCGCATGCTGTTGAGCATGGATGCAAGGCCGGAAAAAGTTTTCAGTCCATCATTATTCTTTCCCATAGGGACTCTCCTTCTGCGCGGCACCCTCAGATGCCTGGTTGATGCAAAGTCACTGATGCATGATTGCACAGTGACGATGAATAGATGAGCTGAAAGCTCATCATTTCACCAGAGATCCGGTTTCAAAAAATGAGATTTTTCAGCTTTCAGAGGCTTTAGCCCCTAAGTAATTCGCCGTTACAGTCCATGCGGACCTCCCTTGGTTTTAAAGGACTCAAGAAAAACGCGGATGTCCGCGCCTTCTGTCCCGTTTACCAAAATAGCATAAATATGCTATTTTGTCAATACTTCGGCCCCATTTTCCGTTATCACGACCGTATGTTCGAAATGGGCGGAGATGGAGCCGTCTTTGGTGTAGACACTGTAGCCGTCGCCAGCGTCGTCAAACCAGACATCGGGCCCGCCGACATTTACAATCGGTTCAATGGCATAGACGTGACCAACCTCTATCAATTCACCCCGCCCGGCTGGGCCGGTGTTAGGAACTAACGGCTCTTCGTGAATAGCATAGCCAACTCCATGACCGCACAATACCTCAACACACCGAAAACCGCGTGACTCGACGAGTGTCTGAATCGCGTGACTGATGTCCCCAATATGATTACCCGGCTTGGCTTGCTTGATAGCGAGTGCCAAAGCCTCTTGCGTAGCAGCCATTAATTTACGGGCGGTGTCACTCACCTCACCCACCCCCACGGTAATCCCCGAGTCTACAATCATTCCCTCATACGCAATCGACATATCTAGATTCACCACATCACCTTCTTTCAGAATCAGTTCAGCTGACGGTATACCGTGCTGCACACAGTCGTTGACGGAAATACAAATCGCAGCTGGATACGGGATTGCAGCAAATTCTGGATGATACCCCAACAGTACCGGCTCAACACCATACTGAGCAATCAATTCCATCGCCAAGTCATCAATATCAAGAGTGGACATACCAGCCACCGTTTCGCGGGCCAGAGCCTTCAAGATCTTTGCCAAAATACCACCGGCAATGCGCAATTTTTCAATCTCGGCTGGATTCTTTTTGGTAATCATACAATTAACCTAACTGCAAAGCGGCAAGTATCTGACTGTGTACCCCGTCAATGGTATCAGTACCGTCAATACTATACACATTGGTGTTAGGACGATTTTGGTAATAGGCAATAACCGGTAATGTGTCTTCGCGATACCACCGTAACCTTGTTTCAATTGATTCGGCCGTGTCGTCATGGCGGGCGCGGCTGACCATTCGTTCCCGCACGACCTCTTCGGGGGTAACTAAATTAATCACCTCAATTACCCCTCGTTCAAAGAATTTAAACGCATCATCGAGGTCGGGAATCTGTCCGACTGTCCGGGGAAAACCATCAATCAGTAGATGACTTTTGTTATCTAACTGATCGAGCATCGCTTTGCCCCACAATATAGTCGACATAAAGTCTGGCTGTAGCTGACCACTATTTAATGTAGTTGCGATTTTATCTTCAGCGAACGTCTCGGCCGTGGCAGCAAGCGCCCGAAACCGACGACCAGTTTGAATATCGACCACCCGACGACGATCATTAGCTTCTAAAATCACTTTTAATTTTTCAATCTGCGTCCCCTTGCCCGACCCCTGAGGTCCAATAAATATAACGGTTTTGATGTCCATACGGTACCAGTGTACAGATGTTAGATAAAAAAACAAGAAAATGGTACTCTATTTGCACTATGAAAAAACACATCATCTCCCTTGGTGGATTACCCGGTAGTGGTAAATCAACAGTCAGAGGATTACTCGCAATGGCACTCGGATACCAAACCACCTCCACCGGTGATTTTATGCGGAGTATGGCACTCGCACGTGGTATATCATTTGATGATTTTAATGCACTGATTGCAACAGATAAGAGTATTGACCTTGAAATCGACGCAAAACTACAAGATATCGAAGCGACCGGAGACACTATGATCATCGATTCACACCTCGCCTTTTACTTTGTCCCGAGTTCTCTCAAAGTATTCCTGAATATTTCGCTAGAAACATCAGCTCGTCGAATTTACAAAGACGGCGACCGTGAGTCCCGCAAAAGTGTCGGGGACACTATGGACTCTGTTGAAGAAGCCATGCAGCGTATCCAAGCGCGTATCGACAATCATAACGATCGGTACATGCGCCATTACGGCATCAGCCCCTACGACCAATCACAGTACGACCTCGTCATCGAAACCGAGAATCAGACCCCCGAGGCCGTTACTGGACAAATCTTGCAAGCCTACCAAATCTGGCTCGCCAACTAATCGTGGTATCCTAGTAACAATGGAACGAAAACACATCATTACGATTTCGGGTAAACCGGGGAGCGGTAAATCTTCAACGGCGAAAAAAGTGACTGAGATGCTCAATTATACTCGTCATTCCTCTGGCGATATTGTTCGTCAGGTGTCAGCCAAACACCATATGACCCTCGAACAGTACAACGAGCGCGCAAAAAATGATCACGCACTTGATGATCAGGTAGATATAGCACTTCGTGATTTGCGCGATCACAATAATATCGTCGTTGACTCCCGCCTGGGGTTCTACTGGCTCCCGGAATCATTCAAGGTATACCTGGACCTCGATATGGAGGTGGCCGTCGCCCGCATTTTCAAAGACGCCGTTAGTAATAAAGGTCGTAGCGACGCCGGCGAAGGCATCAGCTCGCTCGCGGATGTCAGTTACCAAGTTCAACACCGGATGCAAAGCGAGCAGGCCCGCTTCCGAGACCTCTACAACGTCGACCCCTACGAAACCACCCATTTTGACCTCGTCATTGATACCAGCCGCCACAGCCCCCAGACTGTCGCCCTAACGGTATTTGACACCTACAAACGATGGCTCGATTCAGAAGTCTGGAAACAGGAGCGGAGTGCGATACCAATGGGATACTCCTTCAAACATTAAAACCGTAAAATCACCCAATCTACTTCAGCTTGCTGCAGAAAAAGCGCCTCACCGTACACTTGTACGGCTCGGCGTTTTTTCTTTACCCTTCTTACAGAAGCTGTACACCTTTTGGAAATCAAAGATTTCTCAAAAGGTCTTGCGGCATTTTCCCAAACTGCCTCACTTCGTATCTCACGCAATTTTCCGATTTTAGGAGAAATACTCTACACTCCGATTTTCCACACACCTTTCTCCCGAAAGGCAGGTATAGTTTGGCGACGAGCTGAATTAATTAGGCCGGTTAGTGGCATATTCATTTTCTTGGACTGTTCGGAAAGGGTAATAATATTTTTACCTTTCACATACGCGAGTCGTTTATGTAAACCCTCAGACAGTGCTAGGTATATAACCTGCTCCATAGGAACAACCGTGCCGCTATCCCGGTACGTTTTAAACGTTGTGTAATATTTCTGTTTCTCTTTGTCTCGAATAATGATGTTGGGGTAGCCAAATGCCTGAAGTTGTAGATTGATGAGAATGCGACCAATTCGCCCATTACCATCGCAAAATGGATGGATGGTTTCAAATTGTAGATGGAAACGGGCAATTCGTTTCAAAAAATGTTCTGTTTGATTCGTTTGGTATTCGTTTACCAGAACTTCTATCATACGATTGATATGCTCTGGTGCGGGAGCGATATGTGACCCAACCCTGACGTATTCACCTTTACCACGGAATCTTCCTGCTATCGAGTCGTCAATACCGCCAATCAGCATGCCGTGTAAAAATAACATCGTGGATTGATTAAGTATCACCTCGTCACCTTTGCTCCGAATATATTCAGAGACCCGAGCGAGATTTTTAGCCTCGAACACCTCACGGAGCGAATAGTCTTTTGACACCTCGAGATCAAGAAGAATTCTCTCGGTATCCGCCAGTGTGAGGGTTGAATTTTCAATTGCGTTAGAGTTATAAACCGACTCAGCCACTTCAACCTCCTCAAGCAGAGTTAATAATGATTCTTTACCAACCTTTAGTTCATCAAAACTCTTTTTCAAGGTAATGAGATTTTGTACTTTTGCAGGTAAATTTTTCATAAATATATCTATATATTATAGTAAATTTACGTTTTTTGTCAAATAAAACGTAAATATGATACAGGAATAGTACATATTTACGTTTTTTTGTAATAAATATATTCTTCCAACAAAATTCGAATTTTCACGATTAAACCATCCATAATCGTGAAAAACTTACAATAAATGATATTCTTTTAAGATTATTACCGGCCCAGGAGCTGAAAGACGTTAATATTTATAGCTAAACTATTCCCGAAGGTGGACCCTTCGGAGAAATGTGCAATTTCTGGAGGATTGTGATCTGGAGACACCTACACCTAGTCAAAAGCTATCATAATGGTATAATGCGGTTGCTATGAAAAACACTGCGTTTCCTATTATTATTCAAAAAGAAGCAACTGGTGGATACACTGTAACGAACCCGCTTTTGGTGGGATGTTATTCTCAGGGTGACACTATTGACGAAGCGCTCGCCAATATCAAAGAAGCGACGGAATTATGTCTGGAAGAACTGGCGGAAAACAACATTCCGGTTTCATTTGAAAATACCAGCATCCATACGCTGAACCTATCATATGCCTAAACTGCCGGTTGTGTCTGGTGCTGAAACTATCAAAAAATTAGAGAAACTAGGGTATATCGTTACTCGCCCAAAAGGCAGCCACGTTCGGCTCCATCACCCTACTGACCCCAGCAAAAAACCAATCACTATTCCCCTCCACGAGGAATTAAAACGCGGTCTCCTAAATCAAATCCTAAAAGACGCCGACATTTCTCGTGAAGCGTTTAGTTCTCTGTAATTAAACGTGTATGAAACTTTTAGATTATTGGAATCAAGTAGTTAATCTAATGTAAATATGTCCAACATTAGATACAAAAATGCTCTAACTCGTCATATAGAAAAATTCAAATCTGATTTCTTAGAATTTTCAAGGGGGCAATTCCAGACAATCGGGAAACAAAATAAACTCATTCACCCTGGTGAATTTGGCACTTTAAGAGAAAATATTTCAAAAAAATTGATTGAAGGTATAATACCTTCCTCAAAGAAAATTCAGATAAAAGGTTTCATTCTAAACTCAAATAATGACACCAGTACGGAACAGGATTTAGTAATATATAGCGATACAGACACGCCAGTACTAACCTTAGAGAATGCAAGTTTTTTCCCGATTGAGACAGTTGTTAGTATTGGGCAAATAAAGTCTGTCATTCAGTCAAAAAGTGATTTAAAGGATATTCTTGATAAGTTAGTGCAAGTAAAAAAAATAGAGATAATATGGGGCATGGTAGTGTGATCTGGAGAACACAACAGCTCTGGGAACCAAATAACTACTACAAGGATAATCCTTTCGATCAAGTTTTTACTTTCTTGATTTGCGAAAAATTAAATTTTAAAATATCTGCTGCTGAAATAGATGAGCTGTACGACCCAGGCACAGAAAGTTGCCTTAAGCATAATTTGATTCTAGATATAACAAATGGCTTATTTGGATATCAGACACCGGACGAACCTTTTGTTGGAATACCGCACGATTTAGGAAACGGAAAGTTACCGAGCACAATCGGCGCAAGCAACAATGCTCATATAGAACATTTTTTAACGAATATTCACTTATTTATATCTTCAAATACAATATTTCATCCTGATATTGGAAGATACATTTAATGAAACTAGGGTACAGGAAACAACAATTGACATTACCCACTATCACCCAAATAGTGTTTGTTGGTCAAATTTGTTCAAAATTGCTGTAGATACGAAGCGGGGAAACAAAAAATACCCGAGCGGTACTTGATGTACCGTGAGGGTATTTTTTGTTTTACTGCTGAAGTAGATGCAGTGATTTTGGGCTAATTTTGGCGCTAAGAAGCAACTTAAATTGCTTTAGTAGCGAGGCGGATAAAGAAAAAGAGCCCGAGGCGTACTTGCGTACGGTGAGGCTCTTTTTCTGCAAGACAACGAAGCTAATGAAGTTGATTTTAGTTGCTTCTCATTGAGACTTGGGCGTCTAATCGACGTATCAAATCCAACACCACACTCACCACAATCAAAATGGCAGTTCCGCCAATCGCCAAGGCGGCGATACCGGTCACCATTTGCATACCGATAGGTAAAACGGCAATCAAGGCCAGGAAGAGGGCGCCAGCGAGTGTTAGTCGGGTAATCAAGTTACCGAGGTACTCGGCTGTGGCGGCGCCGGGACGAATTCCCGGAATAAACGCACCGTTTCGCTGCAAGTTTTTGGAAATTGCATCCGGATCAAAGGTGACCGCAGTGTAGAAGAACGTGAACAGGAATACGAGAATAAAGTAGACAGCTCCGTAGAGGGGGTAGTTATTCAAGAATCCATTTACGACTTCAGTGGCCTTTGGCACCCACGAAATATTAAATGCCGAAAGGATATTTAATATCATCTGCGGGAACAACATGATCGAGAGCGCAAAGATAATTGGAATTACCCCAGCCTGATTCAGGCGCAGTGGTAGGTATGAGTTACTGCCACCGTAGGTAGCCCCGCCGCGACTAGATTTAGCGTAGGTTATAGGGACTGGTCGTTCTGCCTCAGTCATCACTACAACTGAGTAAATGATACCAAGCGCCAAGAACGCGAACCCAATATAGAGCGGGAGCTGGGCGGGGTCGAAACTAAATATCAACTGACTGGCAGTCGCTGGTAAACCAGCTACGATACCGGCAAAGATAATAATTGAGACACCATTCCCCACTCCGTACTCGGTTACTAGTTCACCGATCCACATCAGGAGTACTGATCCCGCGACTACCAAGAGCACGTTCACCGCAAATTCAAATGACGATAGACCTGTGAGTACGCCCTGACTCTTGAGTAGAGTGAGAAAACCAAAACCTTGGAGTACCGCCAGCGGTAAACTGAGCATTCGGCTGTACTGGGTAAACTTAGCGCGGCCGGCCTCACCCTCTTCGGTGTAGAGGCTCTTCATGGCTGGAGACATCACAGTGAGTAGCTGCATGATAATCGACGCTGTAATGAATGGCCCTACGCCTAACATCACAATCGAGAGATTAGATAATCCACCACCCGAGAAGATATTAAGGAGTCCGAGGAATTGGTTGTTGGTAAAGAATTGTTGGAGAACTGATTGATCTACCCCAGGAATCGGTACTGCCGCCAATAGACGGAAGACGACCAACGCCCCGAGCACAAACAGTACCCGGTTGCGAATCGCTGGTTCAGTAAAAATCAATTTAAGTTTTCGAAAAAAAGTTTGCATATAGCAGTTATTGTAACTACTTTACGACCTTTCCGCCAGCGGCGATGACTTTGGCCTCAGCCGAAGCTGACACCATACAGCCTTCGATAGTGATTTTCTTGGTTAAATCACCGGTACCGAGGATTTTTACCACCGGAACGCGCTTGCGACGAGTACTAACGATTCCAAGCGTCACGAGTGATCGTGGCGATACTGTAGCCCCTGTTTCAAAGGCAGCTTCGATCGCCCGGAGATTTACCGGTACGACTGGTACCTGTTCATTATTTACTGTATCTGCCCGATTCTTGCCGTGACCACGAAGCTTTGGGAGCTTCTTGATGATGTCACGCATTTCTGGACGAGTACTGTTACCTGTACGAGCTGTCTGACCCTTACCTCCGCGCCCTGATGTCTTGCCGCGCTTGCCGCCGAGACCGATACGCTTGGCTGCCTTCCGCTTGGTAGCGGGTACTAATTCATGTAATTGCATATGTTACTTACTACTGATCTTTAGTTGCTTGAGCGCTTCGACAGCAGCGCGGGCGTTATTAAGTTTGTTTTTACTTCGTGAGAAGATTTTAGCGGTGATGTCTTTGACACCACCGAGTTCAAGTACGGTTCGGACCGACGAACCAGCAACAAGTCCCCGACCTGGGGCTGGCATCATCATCACTTCACTCGACGCGTATTTCACATGCACATCATGCGGAATATGACTGTCTTTGTTCATCGTAATGGTGATCATGTGCTTTTTGGCGTTTCGAATGGCCTTTTCAATAGCGAGCTGGGTATCTCCGGCTTTACCAATTCCTACTCCAACCTTGCCGCGTTTATCTCCAATCACCATCGCAACAGAGAAACTGAAACGACGACCACCACCCATCACGCGGGTTACGCGACGGATACTGATGATTTTCTGATCGAATTCTGGCTTGGTTCGTTCTGGGCGACCAGTCCGGCGCGGACGGCGTTCATTACGGCGATTTCCGGCATCACTGGCACCACCACGACGTCGATCAATCGGCGAAGTATTAGGCGCAGCTGGTGCATCGGTTGCAGATACGGCCACTACGGGCGGTACTGCGGCTTCTGACGTAGTGTCAGTTGTAGCTTCCGGCTGTGTCATAAATTTAGACTTAAATTAAATAATGGTGTGTGTGAAAAAAGTTCCAGAGACGAGGCGCGCGAGTGTTGAAACCAGGGTACGTACTACTTGTACGGCGAATGGTTCAACGCGAAGCGAAGCGGAGTATATGGGGCTTTTTTACCGCACACTAGAAGGTCAATCCGGCTGTACGTGCACTATCCGCCAAAAGGGCGACAATACCCTGATACTTGAATCCACCGCGATCGAATACCACCGCAGTGATACCGGCCGCCTTGGCCTTAGTAGCAATTTCTGTTCCCACAAAGACAGCGCCTTCAGACGTTGTGCCTTTTTGTTTTCGCGAATCAATCGCTGCCAACGTTACTCCCCGCACATCATCGATGAGCTGAGCGTAGACAGCAGTGTTGCTCTTGAATACCGCTAAACGAGGTCGATCGGCTGTTCCTGACACCTTGGCTCGAATACGGGCGTGGCGACCAGCGCGCTTCTCTGTTTTGTATTGTGATTTATTCATATACTTGATTTATGAAGCGCCTTAGACGGCCTTTTTACCTTGCTTGCGGATAATGAATTCACCTCGGTACCGGATACCTTTACCCTTGTATGGCTCTGGCTTGCGGACCTTGCGCACATTGGCAGCAAATTGCCCCAACGCGTCTTTGTCTGAACCGGTGAGTGTAATCGCTGATTTCTCAACGAGCGCCGTAATGCCAGCAGGTACCTCTAGTGGTACCGGGTGTGAGAACCCAACACTCAATACGAGCGCGGTTCCTTTCACTTCAGCGCGATACCCCACTCCTTCAATATCAAGGACGCGGGTAAAACCAGTGGTCACCCCAGCTACCATATTTCGAATATGAGCAGCATAGGTTCCCCACAAAGCTTTTGCATCATCAGTCTTCTGAGGATCGAGCGTGACAAAGCCACCGTCGATCTTGACTAGTACATCTTTTTTAATTTCTCGTGTGAGAGTGCCTTTCGGACCCTTCACCGTCAGTAGGGTTCCATCCATGGTAATTTCTACCCCGGCTGGAATTGCTACTGGAATTTTTCCTAATCGACTCATATGTTTACCAGATGATGAAGAGCTGTTCACCTCCGACATTTGCTGCCCGAGCCTCGTCATTGGTGAGGATGCCAGCTGGTGTCGAGAGAATAAGGTGCCCTTGACCAAATTTAACGCGGTGAATATCGGCTACTTTTGTGTAGAGGCGGCGACCTGGCTTACTAATACGCTTCACACCACGAATTTGGTGAGAACCATTTTCGTATTTCAGAACCACTTCAAGTTTCTTTTCTGCAACCGTCTTCCCTTTTGGGGCGGCTGATTCGATATATCCCGCACGAACGAGCTTGTCTGCTACTGCCTGACGGAGTTTAGAATACGGAACATTGATGTTCTTCTTCCCGACGGCGCCGGCGTTCTTTAGCTGGATAATGAAATCGCCTACTGTATCGCCTACCATGATGATTTTGTTACTCCTGGTATATGTCCTTCGTGTGCCGCTTCGCGAAAGCAAATACGACACATATCAAAGTCACGCATGTACCCGTGCTTGCGCCCACAGCGCTCACAGCGACGTACCACGCGACTCGCAAACTTCGGTGTACGCTGTGAACGTACAACAACTGATAGTCTAGCCACAAATATGTTGGTTACGAGGCCGTATCACGTAGAATTCGTGACGTACCCCTTTAATAATCGCTAAAACATGAGGTTTTAGCAGCAAGTGGAAAGGTCACATTGACCCGCAACTCCCCCAAGCTTCGCCGCCTACAATACCAGAAAGTATAAAAAACACAAGGTTCCGAGAGTTTCCAAAACTAAAAATACATTGCAATTCCTGGCCGTTGTTGTAGAGTAAATAGTAGAAATTAAAACTTTGTTCATGGGGATGGATAATCATGACGGAAAAGCTTGCTAAAGATCCTGATACTGAAGTTGAACTCCGCTATCGTTTCCGGGCTCAAGCACAAGGACGTCATAGAGTACGTCTCTCACAAATGAGTTGCATTATCTGGTGTTTTGGCATCATTACCACTGTCCTGGTCGTTACATTTATCTATGTTCATTTTATGAGAATCGGCATTGTTGCTGAACTACTCAAGAATGAACCTTGGTTATGGGCTGTATTACTTAGTCTGCCCGTTGTGACCGCTGGCATATCTTTTGCCGGAATGATATTCAAGAGCATTTTGGAGGAAATGGGGGCATTTTCGTCAATGATCATCGACATTCCCACTGGTGTAGAGAAAGGACTCTCTCGATTCATTGGTGGGGGGCATCGTGAGTTTGACAGAGCTCATGGGGTTCTAACTTTGGGACAGGAAATCAAACAAACTGAAGAACGTCTTGGCGAAGCCTGTCTCAGAGCACAAGAAGCAACTATACAAGCTTTGGTTATCCTTGACCCATATGGCGGACTTGAAGGAATGAAAGACACCTACGAACGAGCAGTTGCTTTAGGAACACTCCTTGAACAATACATGGACGCGCGGGGAGAAATTATCACTGCACACGAAATGAAAGCTGCTACTTTGAAGATTGAAGACATTGCAGCTAAAATTAAACTTTATAACAACACAGTCGCTGCGGAATAAGCACCTGTGTAGCTTTAGGAAAACGAAGTGGGCGACTTAGTAAGTCGCCCACTTTTAATAATTATGTCCCACCCATGGAAACGGATTCGTACAGAAGATACAGGTAGTGGAATAAAGCTGCCTGACACCTTTATCTCTAAATAATAAAGGGCCGGCAAACGCGTATGCGCCGCCGACCCCATCGATATTAACCTTTGATTTTCAGGAGATAAGCACTCCTATCAGCTCCCCAGTGATTAGTTGCTCTTGGGAGCGGCTCCACTGTTTCTGTGGTCAGATCCATGCTGCCGTTGCTTTCCTTACGCCATACAAACACCTCAGCATGTCCATGACTCATAAGTGGTTTATGCATTGCTACTAATCGATTACAACCAAAAGAACGGAGATCCTCCTGGATGAAGTGCAAGACTGCTGAAGGAGATACTGACTCTAAATCTGGATAGAGTTCCAGCAATTTTTTGAGAGCATCCGAAAAAGAGGTGACGGACTCTGGTCCGCGGACAATCACCATCTGTCCGGCACCTTTCAGAGCCTGGAGCGACGGTACATGTTCTTGCGCACCCATCCGGACATACACTCCAAACCGTCCGGGATCTTGCATGAACAGCTCACGACCATTGCGGTCTTCGTTCTTATAAGGGAAGATGATCTGTTCCCCCTCTTTCCACCAGCGCGCCTGGCAAGGAATCATCTTGCGGTTACCCCGCAAGTATTCCAACATTTGCTCAAACTGCTCGGGCGTTGCCTGACCAAATAATGTCAGTTGCCGCGGACCAAAGCCTTTTTTTGCAAAAGCATTGAGAAATTGAACGAGTTGCCCAAAACCCACCTTTTCACCATCCAACATGTTAGATTCTCCTTTTTTAGGTACATGTACCTGATTGCTAACCAACAAAGAACCCTAGAGTATCTTCATCGTAGCTAGTAAATGATTTACTTTTGTAACTCGACTACTAGCTAAGATGAAATTAATCTCCGGCATTAGAACATAGATTAAAGTATTATTCAAGAACCCGCAACTCCCCCAAGCCTCGGCGCCAGTAATACCAGAAAGCAAGGGAAAGGCACCTATCCTATTAAGAACATCAAAACACCTCTCCAGTCGGAGAGGTGTTTTGATGTATATTATTACGCTTTACTTCACTTCTACTTTCTTTAACGGTAAACCAATATGCCTTAGAAAAGCTTCGGCTTCTTTCTTGGTCTTGGCGGTGGTCACAATAGTAATCGCAAAACCGAAGACGTCTTTGATTTCTTCGTCGGCACACTCGGGGAAGATGGTGTGTTCTTTGATACCGATAGTAATATTCCCCATCTCGTCAATGGCGGTAACCTTTAGTCCGCGGAAGTCGCGGGTTTGGGGGATAGCGATGTTGATGAGTTTATCAATGAAGTGCTGCATGCGGGTACCACGCAGAGTAATCTGGTAGCCGATGATTTCACCTTCACGGAGTTTAAATGAGGCGATTGATTGCTTGGCAGCACGCGGTGCGGCTTTCTGACCAGTAATACGGGCGAGACGGTCGCGGATAAGCGCTTCTTTTTGCTTATCCTGGACGCGGCCGGTACCAATTGATACCACGATTTTCTCGATTCGTGGTGACTGCATAACATTGGTGTACCCAAATTCAGTCTTCAGTGCAGCGTACGCTGTTGATACTTTTGTTTTTGTAGTTTCCATATTATATTTTCTTACCACTTGGGCGAGCTACACGAACTTTGGTTCGCTTGTCTCCTTCACCTTCAAAGATGTAACCGACGCGTACTGGCTTGCCGTCTTGCATCAACGCTACCGTTGACGCACTAATCGGCATACTCTTTTCGATGATTTGACCCTGAGAACGTGATCGTTTGTTCTTTTGGTGCTTGGTCACTACGTGCACACCTTCGACAATTACCTGGTGCGTAGCGGCAATAGTCGTCGTTACAGTACCAGTTTTGCCTTTGTCTTTACCAGACAGTACCTTGACGGTATCTCCTTTTTTAATTTTCATATTATTATCAATGAGTACGTTAACTTAAACCACTTCTGGTGCAAGAGAGACGATTTTCTGATAACCTGCTTCACCTAATTCGCGCGGGATTGGTCCAAACACGCGGTTGGCTTTTGGTTCCTTTTTGACCTTGTCGATTAGTACTACCGCGTTGTCGTCAAAACTGACGTATGATCCGTCTTTACGACGGTACGGCTTGACTTGACGCACTACCACTCCGTAGACGACGTCCTTTTTCTTGACGGCCTTGCGGGGCTCGGCTGTTTGTACAGCTAACACCACCACTTCGCCTAATTCAGCATAGCGCTTCTTTGACCCACCGAGCACTTTGAACACCCGACCCATCTTTCCACCCGAGTTGTCCGTGATCCGGACCAATGTTTGCGGTTGAATCATAGGTTATTTGCTAATGCTGATAAGTTCAAAGTGCTTGCGCTTTGACATCGGACGAGTCTCGCGGATTTCCACAATCTGTCCTTCTTTGGCTGTGTTGCCAGCGTCATGCACGAGGAATTTTTTTGACAATCGTTCAAACTTTTTGTACTTTGGATGCTTGACGTATCGATCGACAATCACCGTAATAGTATCGGTCATTTTTGTCGATACGACCGTACCACGCAGTACGCGACCTTTTGGTGCCGCTTTTGTTTCTGGGGTAGTCATATTATTTAACCACGTTATTACGGCGAGCTGTTAGTTCAGTCAGGACCTGCGCTACTGTAGTGCGAGCGCCTGAAATCACCGAAGCTTTTTTACTAAATTTATCTTTGAATCGTTCAGCGCGAAGCGTTTCGCGAGAGGCTGCTACCAAGGTAGCTAGTTCGGCATCTGTCTTCACTTTAATATCAGAGTATTTCATAGTAAGAAGATTATGCGTTTGGATCAATGGCCTCAGCGCGAGTAACAACTTTGGCTTTCAGTGGCAACTTGGCGACCGCTTTGCGGAGCGCTTTGCGAGCGAGTTCCTCTGGCACACCAGCTACTTCAAAGATAACGCGACCAGGAGCAACTTCGAACACAAAGTGGTCGGGATCCCCCTTACCTTTACCCATCGGTACTTCGGCTGCTTTTTGGGTAATTGGCTTGTCAGGGAAGATACGAATCCAGATTTTACCGGTTTTACCAATCGTGCGCGAAATTACGCGACGAGCAGCTTCGATTTGATTTGAGCGGACACGTGAGGGCGTTGTGGCCTTGAGTCCAAACTCTCCAAAGGCGACCGTGATACCACGGGTCTCTGGTCGCATCAGTTTAGCTGGACTTTTGCGTCCGACTTGCCACTTACGGTGGGCTACTTTTTTAGGAAATAACATATAAATTATCGGTTACTAGTGCGCGGAGCACTATCAGTTTGAGCGGCCCGTGGTGCGGTATCCGCTTGGCCAGCTTTGCGGTCAGCAAATACTTGTCCACGATAAATCCAGACTTTGATACCAACAGCACCATACGGTAAACGGGCAGTAACTCGAGCAAAGTCGATATCAGCGCGCAGGGTCTGTAGTGGAATTCGTCCTTTCTTGAGTTCTTCTTTGCGGGCCATATCAGCTCCACCAAGGCGACCAGAAAGTAAGATTTTTACTCCTTCGACATCGCGGTTAGCGATCACCTTCTCGATCGTCATTTTCATGACGCGACGGAACGTGAGACGCTTTTCCAACCCTTCGGCAATCATTTGACCAACGATGTTGGCACTTGATTCTGGAGAACGGATTTCCTCGACATCGATTTTAATTTCTGGCTTGAACGTGAGCGCTGCCTTACGAAACAGCATATCGATTTCTTTCTTTAGTTTTACTGCACCTTCGCCACTGCGACCAATCACTAATCCCGGACGGGCAGTTTTGATAATGATACGCACTGATTTTTGGTCGCGTTCAATTTCTACTGTGTCAACCGACATACCTTTAAGACGCTTATCGAGGAACTTGCGGATCATCGCATCAACACGCAAGTATTCACGAAATTGCTTTGGATCGGTCGTGAACCAACGACTACGCCAACCTCGGTTGATACCGATGCGATGGACGTATGGATGTACTACGTGTGTCATATTATTTGGTACCTAGTTCTACAGTAATGTGACTACTGCGCTTGTTAATACGTGATGCTGAACCACGAGCTCTCGGCATAAACCGCTTTTGGGTGACTCCTTTGTCAACTGATACGTGCTTAACGATTAGTGTCGCCGGATTAGCACCAGCTTGGGTGGCGTTAGCAGCCGCCGAGCGGATTACTTTTTCAAATGGTAGAGCGGCGCGCTTGTCGACAAACTGTAGGGCGGCAATAGCGTCGTTTACTTTTTTACCACGAACCACATCAGCCACGAGGCGAACCTTGCGGGGTGACTGGCGATAATTTTTTAAGATTGCTTTCATAGACTATTTTTTAGCTCCGGCTGCTCCCTTGGCTGCTTTGGCGGCTGTGATTTCTGCTTCTTTTTTCTTTTGCTCGAGTTCTTTCTGCATCTTTCCTCCGTGGCGATGGAATTTCTTGGTCGGAGAGAACTCTCCGAGCTTGTGACCAACCATTTCCTCAGACACCGTGATTGCGATGTGGTCTTTGCCGTTGTGGACACCAAAGGTGAATCCAACCATCTCCGGAGCAATCATGCTCCCGCGAGCCCAGGTCTTAATGACACCACTCTCTCCGGCTTTTTTCCCGGCGATTTTCTTCATCAGCTTCTCATCAACATTCGGTCCTTTATAGAGTGATCGTGACATTTAAGTGATGAAAGGAGCGTAGCGACTATTCAGAACTTAGTTCCCGATTTGCCCTTTCCTAGGGCCAATCGCTGGAACATCAACCCTAAGTCAGTTACGACACATCCTCCCCAATTAAGTAATAATAATTTCCTTTACGTTTAAATGCACACCATAAAATGAATGATGTGCCTCTTTGAGAACCTCGGCTAATGAAAGGTAACGGCCTTACTTAACAGAGGTTCCCAAACAACTTTGATTGTGCAATTCTACCTCCCTACATGACACTCAGCACCAGATATCGCGCTGTAACCGATTGGTTAGGAACGTGGGCTATAGTACGGGAATTTACCACAGAAGTCAACTTTTGTTTGCGTTTTAGCAAGTGCTATACTGACGAAATGATTACCCCCTCACATATCATCTACAGCTGGGCGCTCGCTCGAAAATCTGAAGGGCTCGGGGGGAGTCACAAACGCACGCTGGCATTTGTTTTAGGGGCGCTCTTTCCTGATACGCCAACCTGGGCATTTTTTATTATCTGCGGACTGATTTTAGGCTATTCCGGACAGACAATGTGGGATGATATGTATTTTAACTCCATCTGGAGCATCCCAATTACCCTCACCCACTCGTTTATTCTGTGGCCACTCCTGATCATTGGCGCAACCTATACCGGCTGGAATTTTTTTGCGCTGGTTTAGTATTTCTGCCCTGCTCCATACAGTTGTTGATTTCTGCGTCCATACCGATGACGCCTACCGGCATTTCTATCCGCTTTCCAACTGGAAATTCCATAGCCCGATTTCGTACTACAATCCTGCTGAATGGGGACTGTATGTTGGGGCTTTTGATAGCATCCTTGTTGTAGGTTTGTTGGTATATCTCTTTACGAAATACAGTGGTTGGTGGCGGCTATTGATTACGTTGATTGGAATACTGTACGTAATTCGCCTGATTCTCGAACCATTATTGATACTCACTATGAACCATAACGCTTAAACGAGGCAGTTCACCCAACACTTTGACCGAAACGTACGATATCAGATATTTTGTATTAACACTGTACAATTTATTAAAATTTGATATATTATTATAGTACTTATATCTTATAATCTTTAATAAATTTATTACTATGTTTCAGACAAAAATTACGAGCCAGGGGACCATCTCTATCCCCGCCGCTCTGCGTAAAAAATATAACCTGCAGCCTGGTGAGACCGTGACGATTACCGACAATGGACAAATTGGTATTGTAAAAAATATGGACTTTGCGACACTGCGTGCTCAAAATGCTAAATATATCAAAAGGGAACCTTTTATTCACAAAGGAGGTGACGGCATGACCGCCTACGTCTTCGAAAAATATGCAAAAAAATAATACTGGCTCACTAGACACCAACATCCTTTTGCGTCTAGTGATTGGGGATATACCAGAACAAACGCGACTCATACATGAACTGTTAGAGAACGTTACAGTCTTACAAGTGGCAGATATTGTTATCTTTGAAATGGTTTTTATCTTAGATAAATACTACGAACTGAGTCGCAAAGACATTATTGAGTCACTATACACTGTCATACGGCACGAAAAAATTAACTGCAATCGCTGGTTATTTGAGTCAGCTATAACAAAGTATATGGAAAATCCCAAACTTTCTTTCGTCGACTGTACACTCCCTTACTACGCTGCTCTCAATAACGCAGTTCCTCTATATACCTTTGACCAAGCTCTGGCTAAAGCCAGTCCTGACAACGTAACCCTACTGATGTCTCATGGCACGTAAACGAGGCAGTTCACATACGACTCTCACTGAAACGGCGGATATAGTTGTCCGTGAACTAGAGAAACTATCTGGTATTAAAATGATCGCCCCAGGCATTATTGACGCCAGACGCTCTGGACCCAGACATATAACTGCCGTCTACACTAGCGCCGGTTGTGAGCTGATTATTTCCGGACAAGGTGTTCAAAAGGTTGCCCTACATCTAACAGAGCCGGCTAATGCACCAAAGATTATCGAATCACTACAAAAAAACAAAGCTCTTAAATTATTTGCATGGAATGAGCGCCGTAAACTGCCTGGTATTTAAAAAACACTCTAACTTGAGTGGCTTTTAGCTTGGCATCGACTACATTGTCGAAGGTGGTGGAGTATTTTGTACGTTATGTTCTTGGACATGATTCCAAACAGGAATCATGCTACTTTGATCTGGTGTAATCACATGGTCTGGAATTTTATGTAGTAAAGTATCTGTTCCTGATTCAATTGGTGATTTAGCGCCTTCTACAATCTCAATTGGCTTAGCGGCCGCTACAGCATCAACTATAATAGCAAAATCTGCATCTGCTGGTTTTAATATTAATGGTGTTTTTTCAAATGACATATAATTAATTTAAGAACATCCTAATGTATCACCATATGAAAAACCGGATGGTAATACACAACCTATGCCGGACTCTGCTGCCCCGGTTGATGATTGAAAAGATGCGCACGTTCCATAATCCCAAGACGCAGGAACATTTACCGTATCTCGCCAGTTTCCCCCCACTACTGCCGAACAAATCTTCATATCAGCAGCATCCGTAGAGCCTCCCGTGTTACAAGTGGTAGTATTTCCAAATACAAAACTCGTCGCAGTAAAACATCCCATTGTATGGCTAGTTGCTCCTACGGTACGCGCGTAATCGGCGCATTCACTATTACTCCAACTACTAGGTACTGCCATAGTGTCTCGCCAGCTACCTGGCACCACGACTGAACAAAACTTGTTGGATGGTATCGGATTTTTACTTGCAGCGTCACAAGCATGATCATTCCTAAGATAGTACTTATCGCCAGCGATACATCCAAAAGTTGAAAGAGTAGCACCTTGTGTAGTTGCGAATGAGGCACAGGTAGCTGCTGTCCAGGTAGATGGTACGATAATAGTATCTCGCCAATTCCCTGGAGTAATTGCTGTACATAATTTATACACATCTTCACTTTTACCCAGTGAAGATGCCAAGAAACAATTAAGCCCCACTTCATCACAATACTTCGGTGACCGGACGGCATTAGAAAACTTCACAAAATCACTAGTAGAAGTAGCCCCGACTACTACTTGC
>JAYTKW010000022.1:0-57909 GCA_043729945.1 Candidatus Kaiserbacteria bacterium
TCCATCACGTTAGTATGACAAAACGTGCCCTAAAATACAAAAATATGATGCGATACAAGGGTTTGGTTTTTTGGTTTTGGGAGATGGCAGAAGTCGGGAAAAAACCGCGCAAGCGGTTTTTTTGTTAGGTTGGGCAGCTATCAGTTTTCAGGGGTTATTTCTCTAACCAAAAGATTGGTGAGAAATGGCGCCATGGTATTGGTAAATTCAGCGGCGCGGGCGGTTACTTCGCTTGCTAGGTTGCGGTTGAGGTCGATGCCGGTTTCTTCGGTAATCGTTGAATTTATATGGCTCAGTGAGATTGCGCGCAAGCTGCCAACACCATCAGTCGCGTCATTGCCCCGGGTGGTGATCATCCCAATGACCGCACCAGCACTATTTACCACCGGTCCACCTGAAGCGCCTTGTTCACCCATGGAGCTGCCACGTAGGGCCACAACATCAGCCGTATTTTTGGTAAATGTGTACAGTTCCGAGATGCTGGTACTCGCTTGTCGTGACAATAAATCAATGTCACTTCCTCCCCGCAAGAGTGCTCCGGCTGGGTAGCCGGCGGCGATGACACTGCTATTGCGGTCACGGACAGATAGTGGACGGATATCCAGGGCAAGGGCGGGGAATACTACCGGCAACGGGCTCTCGTCAACTGTTTTTGTCACATACAAAAGAGCATAGTCACGTTCCCCGGTACCGCTTGGTGCTTTGTCATCAATTAAGCTGGCGTTTGCCTTGACCCAGGCCGGCGGAATATACAAGAGTTCAGCGTGGTAGCGTGGAGCTGCGGGATTGCCAGTACGGATAATACAATTCGTATCCCCAAAAACCCCCGTATTTTCGAGTAACAGAAATTGTGCTACATGGGCATTGGTCATAATGATCCCGCTCGGGTGAGCAAAGAACCCCGTGCCGGTCGTGGTACGGATTTGTTTGCTGGTGATTGAAGTACAGTAGATATTTACAATCGCCAAGAGGGGATCACTGACCGTTTGCCAAACCGGCAGCTGACTTGCGGCGACGGCTGCTTGTTGATAGGCAGCACTTTGCAACAGAACGTCCGGTATAAAAGCCCGTTCAGAAAAAACAGAGGGCAGGGGTGCAATATCGCCAGGGACAGCGGCGGTGTCTGCAGCCAGCTCATTGCTTGGGTTCTCATACAAACTGAGTATGGTGCCCGCTAGAGTCGTCGTAAACGAGATATAGCTCAACACAATCGCCGATACAAACTGCAAAATAAATTCCATAGAGGTAGTATATCACCCCGCCTATAGACGGTTCGGACTTATAAAACCCATAAAATCAGGCTAATTCTAGTTGATATTCTTTACTATGTCGGCTATACTAGCCGTCATAGCAAAGAAAGTAACCGCGGGTGTGGTTTAGTGGTAAAACGTCAGCCTTCCAAGCTGAATATCAGGGTTCGATTCCCTGCACCCGCACTGTTCAATAAAATAACCACCCTGAAAGGGGTGGTTATTTTATTGGTACAGTGCGGAGTGCAGCAACCTGCTAGTAGCAGGTTGCGCAGGGAATCGAAGCCCGATTGAGCTGGATTGGAAGCGCAGCGCACCAATCCAGCCAATTGGGGTACTGAAGTCGTAGACTTCGATTCCCTGCACCCGCCCATCAAATCTATTTCTACTCACCACTAACTTGGGCTGGATTTTTTGGTATACTGCTCCATATGAAAACTGACTATATGGTAATTGGCAGAGTTCGTAATTCAACAAATATACTCAAGCTTGTAAAAAGTATAGAAGAAAATGGCTATAGTTGCTATAACTTTTTACATAAGCCAGTGATAGCTGATAAAGCGGATCTATCATGGGAAGAACAAATGGAAATTCTCGAATCGCACACTGATTTTTGGAACGATCCAATCCATCGACATCATTTTGAAAAAGATATGGAAGGCTTAGCAAACGCCGATACCGTCGTTATGCTCCTGCCGTGTGGTAAAGCTGCTCATATGGAAGCTGGAGTTGCCTTTGGTTTAAAAAAGAGAATGGTTTTAATTGGCGAGGTTGAAAAGCCAGAAACCCTGTACCTTATGTTTACAGAACATTATCCAGATATAGAATCATTTTTGTTACGTATTTAAAACCGTTACTAATATTGTAAGTAACTCGTGACCGATTCCCCGCATACGCGAAAGCCCGAACACAAAAGGAAGTGTTCGGGCAGGTTTTGCAATAATTGTAATCCATTATCCCACAAACATACGAGCAAAAACGGGCTACATCAATGGCGTACAAGAAGTCGAATCAGTTAGTTTTCATGGAACTTAAGGGCGCTATCTCTACTGAGCCAGTTTTAGTATCAGTGTAAGTCACAACACATGCTTCATAAAAATCGTTATCATATGTCACGCCCATGACATTGTTCCATTTATCCTTTACACCACTAGATAGTGATTCACATTCCGCTTGTTTGATTTTTAATTCAGATAGAGCGTTATCTTTTTCCTGTTGTTGTTCAAATAATACTTGCTTTTGTTTTAAAATGGTATTTTCTGCTTCCTGTTGTTTTTCTATAGAAGCTCTCTTATCAATTTGAACAAAATAAAATGATACTGCTAAGACAATACATCCTAAAACTATTGAAACAGGTATAGTTAGTTTATCGTTCATTAAATGATTCTAACATTATCATTTTACCTATCAAGCATGTTTAAACGATTTTCCTGAAAAATTGTCTGGTTTCTTTTGGAGCAGTACGTCAGTGACAGAGAGTAATTTTTTGAGATATTGATTCACAAAGAAAAAATATTAGACTTTAATAATAAAAGAATCAATTACAACGCACCTGTGGTCTGTGGATATAGAATTACGGGGAATTCCCGTAATTCTATATCCACAGACTTTTTTGTCAATAGTTGTTGATCTTTTGGTGAGAAAGTGTATAATGCTAATTAAGTATTGGAACGAGCTAGCTCTTAGGCTCAATCCTTCACAAAGCCTTCCTTCGGGAAGGCTTTGCACGTCTAGGGATGAATGACACAACTATTTTTTGTTGTTCCACCGCACTTCGCTTTAAAAGCTTTCTCTTTAAGTAGAGTAATTACATCCAAATCAAACTGGGTTACTCCACCATACCCTAAAGACTCACTGATTCTTGCATCAATGCTAAGGAAGTGTGAAGCAATGTCTGCCAATTGCGTCTCAGTATCGAGATTATTTTTTGTAACAAATGATATTGCAGTTAAATGTTCTCTGACTTTATGTCTAGTTAAACCCATAGAAGAGACTCCACCAAACATAATTTTATTGTAAGCAGACAAAATATCTCCATCTTGGTTCTCGTCAGCAGCCTCAACAATAATTTTGCCAGAACTGCTTTTTTTCGAAGAGCTCGTCAAATAACATAAGTATATGCACCATAATTCTAAAAAAGTTTTCTTAGTAAGATTTTTTTCATGCTTTGTAATTGCTGTACTAAATCCATTTGTGACCACATGCTGTATAGGAGGATTATTTTTTAGATAGGTCAGTTTATTTGTACCTACCCACAAAAGTTTGAAGGTCGAACGTCGGATCCACTCTTTGAAATCGGTACAAAATTCAGCGTACTTCGCTGGATCACTAGCAAAATGAGCAAAATCTCCCTTTAGTTGACGAATTTCAGTGGCATGGAAATTTACTTTGGTTGTACCCCAGTACTTAAATTTTATTTGATCCGCTCTCCGTTTAATAAAATCATCCATATTTTCATGGACGATTATCCCTGCTACAGCAAAATGGGGTGCGTAGGGTGTTATATGAGTTAATGTATTTTTGCCTGACTCATCAATGTAGAGCTTGAACATTGATTACAATAGTAGCATTGTATTATGTACATGTAAAAATATGCTAATCAAACAGTGGAAGTTCCATCAGTGTGTAAAAAAGTTCTAACGTTGACCCATAGCCCCGCACACATATGTTTCCGAAAAAGCCCTTTAAGGGGCTTTTTCGTTCGAAACATAGTGTACGGGTGAAGCAAGGTGCCTGCGCACCTTGCGGGAGGAATCGAAAGGCACAGGCATGTTTTAGCTCTTCCTAGAGCTAAAACAGCCGAGCCGGGGTCGAGGACACTTAGTAGATTATGAGCGGAGCGAACAAATATGCTTAGTAATTCGTGACCGATTCCTCTCACCCGCACCAATCGAGGTGATCAGGCAATTTTTCTACCGCATTAAACGGTTTACGTATTGAAAAATAAGCTTTTTCGACTTCAACTTCCAAGTTCTGAAATAGGTTTTTACGATTTCACGTTTTCGTAGCGTATCAGAAATTTCAGACTGGCTTATTGCTGTTTGGTCTGTGGGACTGTTGCATATGACATGGTAAGGAATGATTCTATTGCAGTGGAAAAATTTAATGTGACCACATCATCTTGTTGGGCAGGGTTTTGTAGAATGATGGTTTGGTTTTGTTGATCAATACCAATCATTGCGTACGCATGTTCACCCAAGAGTGCGCGTTCATTGCCTTCAAAGTCTACTACTGGATAGAACATTGGACTTGGATTGTTTAGAACTGATTGTTCTGATCTGGTTAATTCAGCTACAGCTGCTTTTTTCCTGAGTGCTGAGACGAATTGTATGGATTGATGAGATCCAAAGGTCACTATCGTTCTTTCGGGATCAAGATTTGATAAATATTCCCAAGCCGTATCCTTATGTTCAAAAAGAAATGTGCTTTCGACCATTTCTTTACCGAGCAATGCTCCTATAACCTCTACAGATTCGCCACCTGTAGCGTTTTTCAATTCTGTAAATCGTCTTGGACCCAGCTCCATGTCATCATGAAAAAACCCAGTAGACACACGCTCTAGGTATTCATTGAATGCCACCTCCAGGATAGTGTTTCCAAGATTGTTAGTCCGGGCAATCTTACCAGCTGCAGCGTAGCGAAGAATATCATGTGTAGTAACATCTATATTTTCTGGTAAACCTGGAAAATTAACTTCAAACACACCGGATTGAACTTCGTTCACCATCGATCCGAGGACTTCTTTTGCTAACCCAGGTTTACTTTGTAGGCTTAGCAATGTTGCTACCCAATAGCAGTTACCCCTACGTTGTTCAATCTCAAGATCTTCAACTGGGTTTTTAAAGAGAGCTGTATACATTTCGTCCGCAGTTAAGTTGCCACCTTCTGATCCTTTCTCAGATGAGATATGTGTCTTTGATAATTCTGGTGTTTGCGCTACTTGTTTGTTGAAGTGAATTCGAAGTTTTAGTAAGTCTTTATGCGCTTGTATATACTGCTCTTTGATTCGTTCGTATTTTTTACGCTTTTGTAACTCGAACGATATTCGCTCGACAAAACCCAAAACTCCAGTTGATTCAATTCGATATTCTTGCAAAAGATTACGGTAATAATCTAAATCAGCCACCCGCTCAGTAATTGAGTCAATAATGGGTTGTAATACTTTGACATGCTCGGCATGCTTCTCTATCTGACTTAGTTCTTCTGGGTAAATGTTTCCGTAGAAGTAGCTCGCAAGTATTTCAGACAGAAACTTATGGTCACCAATTTGTTTTTCAGGATTGACCTCAGCATCAATAACGGCCACCATTTTTTCATGCGAAGATTTCCATATTGATGCGCCTTCTGCTTTCATGCAGTAAGTATATCATTTTCAGTAGTTGTAGAATCAAGTAAACGCCAATTAATAGTTCTAAATTCATCGAGTTTCTACATAGTCAATATGAAAAACTGTCCCTAGGGACGTATTTCTGTTTTAATTGAAGATTCACAAAAATCATGTGACATATTTACACAGTTGGGTGGCACTGCGTTACACGTTACTCTCGAGAACCCCACTACATATTACTTGCAGAATCTGGTTGACAAAATTCAATAGTTGCAAAATCACTGAGTAGTAACACTTGGATTGCTTCGTACCTCGCAATGACGTAGAGTTATCTTGTTTTCTATGAAAACCATCACCCTTAAAAACGTTAGTAAATCACTGGCACAAAAGACGTTATTTAGTGGTGCGTCGCTTTCGATCGGGCAGCGTGATCGGGTGGCAATTATTGGGAATAACGGGGCTGGGAAAAGTACTCTACTCAAAATCATGGCAGGTATTGAATCGGTTGATGAAGGAGAAGTGTTGGGTAATCAGTCCGTTGCCTACATTGCCCAAGAATTTGGTGGGGATATGTCCCGAACGGTAGCCGAGTATCTGGCAGCGCAAAAGGTAGTTGCCAATATACATGCGATTATCAAAAAGTTTGGCATCATCAGTCCGCAATTGATGGAACAGGGAACGTTGTCTGAACTCTCGGGTGGGCAGTTGCGGGCTCTCGAAATCGCCGCAGTTATATCGCGCGGGCCGATGTTTCTCTGTATTGATGAACCGGAAAACCATCTCGATATTAAAGCCCGGCACGTTGTCACTGAATTACTGCGGGATTATTGGGGGGCGGTCATTATGGTCTCTCATGATCATACGCTGATAAATAACCTGACCAAGAAAATAGTTTTGATTGAACACGAGGCGGTGACAGTTACAACGGATCTGACCTACGAGGAGCTCGTTGAGGAGCGACTGCGGCGGCAAGATCTGGCACAGCATGAGTATCTGATGGCCAAACGGAAACTAACAAAAATGACGAATCTCGTCACCGAGTTACGAAGGCAAACCACCTTTAGTGACAGTAAAGCCAAAACCTACCAAATGAAAAAGCGTCAGCTGGCGGTGGATCAGGAAGCTATTGATACAATGGTGAGGCCGGATACTCGAAAGCCCGAAGTTCGCATCGGGGACGTCGAGCAAAAGAACGGGAAACTCATTGTGCAGTTACATGACGTCAGTGGTGGCTACGGCGCCACGCCGCTGTTTTCAAAAGTAAACCTAGATATTCGGTTTGGGCAGAAACTCTGTATTGTAGGGCGTAATGGCGCCGGCAAGACGACACTCCTCGGGCTCATTACGGGAGCGGTGGCTCCATTGTCTGGAGTAGTCCGCAGGGGAGTGTCTATTACGACCGTAGTATTTAGCCAACAGAGTGAAATGATACTCGAACATACGCCGTTTGAGTTGTTTGCCACTATTGGGATTTCCAAAGACCCGGCCCGATCAATCCTCAGTCGACTCTTATTTTCCAAAGCAGAAATGGATATGATTGCTGAACGCTTATCGGGGGGTCAAAAGCAACGACTCCGTTTGGCGCTACTGTTTTTTGCGAAACCGGATTTTATTATTTTGGATGAACCAACGAATAATCTCGATCCAATCAATTGGCAGTTTCTAGTTGAGCTCCTGACGGAGTTCGAGGGGACAGTCATCTGTGTGACCCATGATCAGTCGTTTATCGAGTCGATTGATGAGTTACTGATTTTTGTGCTCGCAAAAAAGACGGTCACACGCGTATGGGGTACGGTCGACGAGGCGATTGCTCTATTATAGAATTTATAAAAAAGCTACGTCTAACAGTGCTTCTTTGACCTTGTTAAAAGCACCCGCATCCATTGGTCGGTGGGGGTAGATTCTGTTAGAGAGGATAGCAAATCCCCTATGATTTTTTAGGTCAGCTGACATAAAACAGCCTGTAAAGCCGCTCTTTACCACCATCTCTCTATGGTACGTATCTATTAAGATATTATTCAAATCCCCCCATCCAATAGGTGTATGGGTTGGCAAAAGTTTTGGGTAATAGTCCTCGGTCCATTTTGAAACAATAGTGCTGCTAAAGATTGGTTTTTTATTGTATTCACCGCCGTGCAAGGCTACTTTCAAGAATTGAGTTATATCATTTATTGAAGCAAATAAACCAGCGGCCCCATTTGAAATCCCTCCCTTAGTGGTATAGAAAGTGAATTCATCATGTACAAAGCCCCTCACCTCACCGCGATCGTTCGTCAGTTCAGTAGGTGGTATTAAGGACTTGGTTTTTGATGAGGGAAAAAATGTAGCCGTGGACATTTCAAGTGGGGTAAACACATAGTCTTTCACTAGAGTATAAAAATTTTCACTTGTAACACGTTCTATTATTTGAGTAAGTATAAAAGCCGTAATATTAGAATACATGTAGTTCGTACCCGGCAAGGCTTTTAAAGGGTATGACAAAGCATTGTGAGCAACTTGTTCAGGCGAGAGAGTCCCAAACAAAGATTTAGAGCCACCAGGAATGTTGTAGTCCATCGTATACGTCATAAGATGTGATAATAACGCCTCCCCTTTTTCTGGTTGGTTTACGAATTCAGGTAAATACTTACTTATTTTCTCATCTAAATTTAAGATACCTTTATCTATTAAAATCATAGCAACCGCCATTGGGGCTATAATTTTAGTCAGAGATGCGCAGTCGTATATCGTTGAAGTATGGACCTGGCTAGCATTGAGTTCATATGTAAAATGACCATAACCTTGGGAAAAGCAAGTGTCTTCGTTTAGAAATACAATTGAACATCCAGGGAATACCTTCGAAGCGATAGCGGTTTCAATTATTGCTTCAAATTGTTTTATTTTGCTAGGCATAGGAATATTTTACCTCACATTTGAAATATTCAGCATTTTTATAACTTTACATAGTTTGTGGCGTCTCTTAAAAAGCAAAACACCCCGGCTGAGGAGTGTCTTACTTTGTGATGGGAAATAGCGAAGATTACTCTCTGATTTCCACATAGCGTTTTACCTCCGCTACCATATTATTATACCACGAGGTGCTGGAAATTAAGTGTGGAAAAACATTATCTGGCGGCAAAAGAAAACAACTGTGGGCCAAAGCCCACAGTTGTTTTCGAACATTTTAGTTAGCCCTTTACAGAATCCTTGAGTCCCTTGGCAGCGCGGAATTTTGGCACACGCATCGCTGGTACTGGTACAGTCTCTCCGGTTCGTGGGTTACGAGCCTCACGAGCAGCACGCATTTTAGCTTCGAAAATACCGAAGCCAGCGATTGAAACTTGGCCTCCATCTTTCATCTCTGATTCGATGTTACCAAATACGGCTTCAACAGCTCGTTCTGCATCTGCTTTGGTAGTACCGAGAACTTCGTGCACCTTGGCGATAATATCTGCTTTGTTCATATTAGAAATGTATACTAGGGCGATTAAGATTTTGACTGCCTTGTTATTCAGCCACGTTGCCTAAAATTATTGGCTTGTCACCATTATATAGCAAGGTTATCTGACTGCAATGCCTGGCAGATGGCAATATGTGTGTTGTAATAAAAAGCGGCGACCGGGGTGACCAGTCGCCGCTTGGTGCGTAGGTGGGAATGAAATCACCGACGTCGCCAATTCACATTATTTCCGGACAGAGCTTTTTGCAGCTCTGTCACATTGGGATGGTTGGCAAAATGAATCATTCCAGCCAAGCCACGCATCTGTAGCACAAAGATCATGGGCGCCCAATACCACATTAGTGACACCTCCTTTCAATTTCAATCGTACTCCTCTTTTGGTGACGAGAGGAGAGTGCGAGTGTGTATAACTAAAAATAGCCTGCGTGGGCAGGCTATTTAAGGCGCTACTTAACGGGCGTAACTGACCACTCGTGTCTCTCTAATCACGTGGACTTTGATTTCACCGGGGTACCGTAATTGGGTTTCGATGGTAGTGGCGATAGTACGGGCGAGAGTGTGCGTAGCAAATTCGGTCATATTGGCCGGGTTTACAATCACCCTAATCTCGCGACCAGCTGCAATGGCAAAGGCTTTTTCAACTCCTTCGAGGTTGGTGGCGATGGCTTCTAGGTCAGTCAGGCGCTTGATATAGTTTTCAATTGAATCACGACGAGCACCAGGACGTGAGCCAGATAGAGAGTCACAAACCTGCACAATGAGTGATTCGGGTGTTTCGTAGGGGTACTCTTCGTGGTGGGCGCGCATGGCGAGAATGACTTTCTCATCCACGTTGTATTTTTGTAAAATACGGATACCGATTTCAACGTGAGTACCGGCGACTTCATGACTGACGGTTTTACCGATGTCGTGGAGGAGGGCACCAGCTCGCGCTACGGCTACATCAGCTCCAACCTCTTCGGCAATGATCGCCGCCATATGGGCCATCTCCACCGAGTGCCACAGGACGTTTTGTCCGTAACTTGTCCTAAAGTGTAGGCGACCGATGATGGAAACGAGATCAGGGTGCAGATTGGGGACGTTGGCATCGTAACAGGCTTTTTCGCCCATTTTACGGACACTCTGGGCTACTTCACGCCGCGCCAATTCGACGGCTTCTTCAATTTTGGCAGGTTGGATGCGACCGTCTTTCATCAGGGCTTCGAGTGCTACTCGGGCGATCTCTCGCCTGATGGGGTCAAATGACGACAGGACGATATAGCCAGGGGTTTCATCGATTAACACATCAACTCCCGTAGCACGTTCAAACGCTCGCACGTTACGCCCTTCCTTGCCGATAATCTTTCCTTTAAGATCGTCGCTTGGGATTTCAACGTTGCTCGTCATGACACTTGTTGGCATGACGTTACCAATTCGGTGAATAGCAGCGAGTAGAATGTTGGTGGCTTTCGCTTCAATCTGTTCGTTTCCAAACAGTTCAATTTTCTGGATGCGAGCGGTCAGGTCTTCGGCTCGTTCACGTTCCACTCGGTCACTGATACGGGCAAAGGCTTCGGCAGCTGTCAGTCCCGCAACTGTCTCGAGTTTGGCGTCGAGCTCTCCCTTTCGTTCATCCAGTCTGGCTTTAAAACCTTTTACTTCTTCAATTTTATTTTGTAGGGACTCTTTTTGGGAATCAGCGTCGATTTGACGACTATCTAAAAGCTCCTCGCGTTTCTGGAGGTGTGATTCCTTTTGGTTCAATTTTTCTGTCTGGGCGTTTCGTTCTGCGCGAGCTTCGGTAATGGTAGCTGCAGCTTTGGCTTCTGCTTTTTCGATAATTTTTAGCGCTTTCTCCTCGGCATCGAGTAGTCGTTCTTTGATCGTAATTTCAATCGAAGACTTTTTGGAATGGGCGTGTAAATACCGTAAGTAGTAGCCAGCTGCCACACCCATCCCGAGAGCTGCCGCTACAATGGCGAGCAACACAAATGGAGGCATGTTAGGTCAACTAAACTAATAGAGGGCAAGAGGTCAGGGTCGGACGGAATACGTATCGAGCGTGTCAGACGAGCAAACGGTACCATATTGCAGGGGGATTGTACACCACCCAAATTAGGTGTATTCTGTGATTTATCCAGCGAACAGGGAGGAAAATTGATGGATAGACAGCTAATAATATTAGGAATTACGGCTTTTTTGACCGCAGGCTGTTTGCTCATCGCGGCAGTCATATGGTCAGTGTGCTGGGTGGGAGTGTCCGTCGCCACGCTGCCAGGGAATGTGCTCTGGCTGACGATAGGGTGTGCCCTTATCGCAAAAGGAGGCGATAGGTTTCGCATTTTGTCGCAAAAAATGCAGCCAAAGTTCGATGAATAATCAAAAGGGGGCATGTCTCACGATATGCCCTCTTGATTCGTTTCCCCGCAGGTATTTGCTACTTGTATACCTGATCAACAATTCCGTATTTGAGAGCCTCTTCCGCATCCATGAAAAAGTCGCGGTCGACGTCTTGTTCGATTTTAGCCAATTTCTGTCCGGTCGCTTTGGCGAGCATCTTGTTGAGGCGGTCGCGAGTTTTCAGGATGTGCTTGGCCGTAATATCAATATCAGACGCCTGGCCGTAGGCACCGCCTGATGGTTGATGGATCATGATTTCAGAGTTTGGTAGGGTAAAACGCTTACCTTTGGCTCCTTGTGACAAAATGAGTGATCCCATCGAGGCCGCCATCCCGACGCAAACCGTTGCTACATCAGGTTTAATGTGGTGCATAGTGTCGATAATGGACAGTCCCGCCGTAACGCTGCCTCCTGGGGAATTTACGTACAGAAAGATGTCTTTCTTTGGGTCTTCGGATTCGAGGAAAAGGAGCTGAGCCACAATCAGGTTCGCCATATAGTCTTCAACTTGCCCGGTGACGAAAATAATGCGCTCCTTAAGCAACCGTGAGTAAATATCATACGCCCGTTCACCGCCTTGGGTCTTTTCAATCACCATCGGTACGAGCTGGGCTGTTTCTGGTTCAGTGTGTTTCATAGATGTAAAAGTTAACTGTAGGGTGTCGGTTTATCAGTATGGTCATCCGACGTCCCTATCCTAGCAAATTGAGCGGGAAAAAGAAAATAGCACATTATAATCAGAATTTTAGTTCCTAGTACTGCAGTTTCAAGCGCGGTATTTTATGTAGTTTGATGTCAGCCGTCATCAGCGATAGTCCGTGCAAAAGAGCAGTGCTGACAATCAGCGCGTCCGGCACAGAGAGATCGTTTGCCCGTCGTAGTACAGCAGAGAGAAATTATTTAAGATGCTTCTCCCAAGATTTTCTGCTTTGAACTAATTCCCGAGCGACGGTGTTTTTCTTTGATTTAAGTAAACCAGCGGCTTTTTGCCAAATGACGGGGGTCATAAGGTTTTGCAATGGTTTAAGAGATAGTCTGGTTGCGATTTTCATGATTGTAGTATAGCTAATTATCTCGGTGGTTACAATCAGAAACTTCTCCTCTGGCAGATAAATCCTCGGTCCAATACATTGGGCACACGTACCTTTGGGTACGTTAGTAAAATAAAGCCCAGCGCCACTCATGTAGTGGCACCGGGATTTATCTTTGCTGATGTGTGAATTAGAGCGCTTCCAGCATCTTCATCACGGCTTCGTTCGTCATAACACTGGCTACATATACGGTCACGCGGTGACGGTCGGCATCTTTGTACTGGGCCATTAGCTGGTTTACTTGTTCGGTTAGTTGCGTTTCATCAGGCTTTACTTCTTCACGTTTGGCGATTTCATTTAAGACAAGTTGGAGCTTGGCTCGCTTCTCAGCCGCTGGCGTCCATTCGGCTTTCATATCGTCTTTGGTTTTCTTGATATGGGTGAGGTAGTCGTCCATTTTAAGGTTGGCTCGTTCCAAATCCTCGTTCATTTGCGCAAACATTTGGTTGAGTTCGGTATCAATCAATAATTGTGGGAGGTCGATGGTGGTGGCACTGATAATAGTATCAGTAATAATTGCCCGGTGCTTGGCAACACCATCACGCTTCTTCTCGACCTCGATATGTTCGCGGATTTTAGCTTTGAAATCAACGACAGTAGTGAATTGACCAGGCTGACCAAGAGTCTGCACGAGCTCGTCAGTTAGTTCGGGTAGGGGTAATTTTGCAAAGTCCTCTTCGGTTTCGATTGGTGCTACTGGGTTTTCGGCATCCTCTGCATCAATCCCATCCTCGATATTTTTAGCAGCGGCTTTGCTTTGCAGTCGGTCATAGGCGACTTTTTGACGCAAAATATCACTGATTTGTTTTTCGACATCAGCGTCAGTGACATCGAGTGATTCGCGAGATTGATTGGTAGTGGCAGCGAGCACTTTGTAGTCAGGGAGCGTGACGGCTGGGATGACCGTGACCGTGGCGGTAAACCCGAGTGGGTTACCTTCTGCAATTTTAGTAATTGAAATATCGGGGTACCCGATTGCGTCGATATTGTGGGCTTCGAGGATGTGTGGGTACATATGAGCGATGGCTCGTTCGGCCATTTCCGCTAAAATACCCATCTCACCTACGGTCTTTACCACCATAGCTTCGGGAATGTGTCCGGGACGGAAACCATCAATTTTGAGGTTCTGGCCAAAATGTTTGATGGCGCCAGCCCGTTCGTGGAGCAACTCTGAAAAGGGGATTTCGCCCGCTATTTTGACCTGGGACCCTGGTTCAGGAGTGACTGAAAAAGCAGTTTTGAAATCGATATCGTGTGCGTGGTGTGTGTGTGACATATGTGTGGAACAGTGTACTCATATATATGACTTTTGCAACCTGAGCATTCAAAAACGGTGAATGAAGAAATGAGCGTAGCGATTATTTTGAATTTATGTCCCGATTTTTCCTCCTAAGGAAAATCGCTGGACCGGATTTCGTTGTTGCTCCTGTCGCTCAAACTCTCACCGTACAACAAGTACGGCTCAAGCTTTCGCTCGGGAGCGCCTAGAACTTTACTCGTTTTTGAATGCCCTAACTTTCTTTACTCCTAAAAATTATTGAAAATTAGCAATCTGGTAAAAGAAAAACCAGGTGCGTGGGTGCACCTGGCGGTCGAGGGGGTGGTTTTGAATTTCAATGAGGAGATATCCCACTCTCCCAGCAAAGATTGTTAGTTGGTGGAATGACCCATAATGGGTTAATCCTTTCTGGAGTTGGGGCGTCACTGGTCGGCTGATTGTTCAGCAGGTTGTTGTGACGCGGATTATGTTTTACCAGTCAGCTGGGGCTGACGGCAGTGATGTTCGCCTTGATGTCCACGCCGGCAAGGACTAGGCGAAAGCGGCTTCGACCGGACAAACGTCATCTATGACGCGCTGATCGATGTCTGCGCAGTGGCCAACGGCCGGGCCGGCGCGCACAGAAGCGATAAGGATTTTTTTCATCCCAAATCTCCCTGAAGAACTTTATCGTAGCCGAGACTGATAGTCGGCTACTCCCTCTCTCCGGTTCTGTCACCGTGAGGTATTTTTAATAGTAGGGGATTTCGTTTTTTTTGCAAGGGAATTAGTGCTCGAATATACAAACCGTCCGCAAGGTATACGTGCGGAGGGCTGGGTCTTGTCTGATGACATGACTACTGTGGGGCGGTAGCGGCGTTTAGTTCGGATTCGATGGCGGGGATTTCGGTGTCGAGATCATCTAGTTTAGTACTCTCGAGGTCGGCACGGATCGCGGGGAGTTCGTCGGAGGTACTGACGACATCAAGTGTCTGCGTGCGGGCTTCGGCAGTAGTGCTCTCGGGTTCGTTATTTGCTTCGGCAGTTGGTCTCGTGGCGGTGATAGTATTAGCTTCTTCGATGACGAGGGTATACCAGTAGTAAAATCCACCTAAAATTGCGAGCAAAATAAGGATGAGGAGAATAATAATCGGTAGCGAAATAATTGATTTAGGGGCCGTGTAGGGTGCGGGGGCATGCGTGGCGACTGTTGGCATTTTCATTTCCTCGCCATCAAAGTTTGGTTCTATGATTGGGTGTTTGGTATCCATAGTAATATACAAATTATTATAGCGAATTGGTACTGGTGCTGACAGGTGGTGTTCTGGTGCCAGTCGGTGAGAGATCAAGTGCATTGATGCTAGAGAGTAGCGCACTGTGGGCCGCGACAATGTTAGCGGTTGTGTCTGCGTAGGTTCGTTTGAGGTTCAGCCAGTTTTCCTGCGGCGCGGTTGATCCAATAAAGGTTTCAACTCCGCGGTCGATGCCAGCGAGATTCGTCTTGGCGGAATTGAGGTGCTCGGTAGCGGTAGCCAGTGCGGCGCGGGCGGCCGCTACGTCAGTGCCACTTTGGGCAATGACCTGGAGCCTGGATTCAATGCGGGCCCGGACATTATCGAGTCGTTTGACGACGGCGTCTTGGCGGTTGCTCAAATTTGCAGTCAAATTACGGATACGGGTCTGCGCAACTGAACTGAGTGCCGCCTGCGGCAAGGTCAGTGGTGGAGTAACGGCGGGCGATGTAGTTACGGCGCTCGTGGTGCTTGTGGTTGATAGGGAAGTACTGGCATTTTGGGCATGCACCAGCACTGGCAGGATGCCAGCTGTAATCAGCAGACACAGTAAAGATGATTTCGTTGAGAACATATGGCCCCAGTATAGCACTTACCAGCGGTAGCTCTATGATGGCGTGTGAGCAAATGAAATAGGTCCTATTCAAAAGTTAAAACAGACCCCGCGTAGGAGTCTGTTTTAACGTGCGTGCTTGTAACGTCTAGCTCTTACAATTTTAGGGCCGGGATAATTTGCTTTTTGCGCGAGAGAATACCCGGGAGGATTTCAGTATCACCAGACACTGTTACTCCAAATGAACTCGCGATCACGTGTTTGGTGAGGTCGTTGTACGTAAGGACGGTGGCTTCTTCGCGGAAGATGTCGACGATAAAGAATAAAACGTCATCCACATCTGGTTCGAGGGCAAGGCTCTCCGTAATAGCAGCCACGATACCGGCCTGGCGAGCGAGGATGGTTTCGGGAGTGGTCGTTTCAATGACTGATACCCGGAAATTTTTGTCGCCAACCGCAAATTTCTTACTATCAAGTGAAATGAGTCCCGCATCAGTAAACATTGATACGTCAGATTTTGCGGCAAACATTTGGTTCGCATACTCCAACAGGTCGATACCAAGGGCCGCTGCCAGTTTCTCGGCGACGTCTTTGTCATGTGGGGTGGTGGTTGGTGACCTGAAGGCCAACGTGTCTGAGAGGATACACGAGAGCATCACCCCAGCGATGTGGCGGGGCAGGTCGGCGACGGCGATTCCCATCAGATCATGGAGGAGTGTCGCCGTACACGCGAGCGGTCGGATGGTGATGGTGCTCGGTAATTCCGTTGTGAGTCCCCCCACCAGTTTGTGGTGATCAATGAGACCGGTAATGGTCATTTCCCCAATATTCGCTGGTAATTCCTGGGGATTATTGGTATCCACCACAACGACTTCGCTACCTGCTGGCAATTCAGGTAACAATTCCGGGGTGGGTACCGAAAAATGATTGAGTACAAATTTTGTCTCACTATTGAGTTCCCCCAGCACATATGGTGTCGCCGCTTGCCCTGTGTGCGCACCCAAATACCAGGTCCAAATAATTGCTGAACCAGTGGCGTCCGTGTCCGGCGATAAATGTCCAAATACGTGAATCATAGAATGTAGCTAGTGACTAAGAACCCTAGTGTAGCCGACGGTGCCAGCCAGTGCAAGCCGTCGCCGTCACTAAAGCGTAGGTCCCATAACAAACAAAACCCAGGACATGGTATGTCCTGGGTTTTGTTTTTTGTCCTGGATTTTTTATGCCTTTGCCTCAGTCCCTTCCTCGTCTGACTCTTTGGCTTCAGCGTTTACGAGAGCCTCGGCTTCTTCGGGAGTATCTACTTCATCCATTTCGTCACTGTCTGGTTCTACGTCACGGTCGGTTGTTGCCTCGTCTTCGACCATTTCGGTAGCGGCGAGGGTAGTGGTGTCTTCTTCTACTAATTCTTCAACCACGGTTGTGGGTGCTGGTTTGGTAGTTACGGTAGTAGCGTCACCCTCGGCTAACGCTTCACCTGTTTGGGCAGACACGATATCAATTTTCCAACCAGTGAGTTTGGCAGCCAGGCGAACATTCTGTCCACCGCGTCCGATAGCGAGTGATTGCTGATCGGCAGCCACTTCAGCCACGGCGTGACCGCGGTCACCAGTTTCAGCATTCGGTTCAGTGACGATTTTGACACTAATCACCTGGGCTGGAGACAGGGCGTCTTCGATGAACTCAGTTGGTGTGGCTGACCATTCGATGATGTCGATTTTCTCTCCCCCTAGTTCACTCATAACGGTTGAAACACGCACTCCTCGTTGTCCTACCATTGATCCAACCGGGTCAATGTGTGAATCGTGGGCAAAGACCGCAATCTTTGAACGAGCGCCAGCTTCACGGGCCACGGCTTTTACTTCGACTGATCCCGTTTGTAGTTCGGGTGTTTCAATCGCAAATAGCCCAGCTAGGAAATCAGGATGCGCCCGAGATAACTTGAGGAAGATCCCGCGCGGTGTTTCTTCAACTGCGAGCAAAATCGCGCGGATCCGTTCTCCCGGTTTGTACCGTTCGCCCGGCATTTGTTCATCGTACGGCATGATAGCGGTCATACGACCAAGGTCAACATACAAATTGCCACGTTCAAAGCGTTGCACTTGACCCACAACGATGTCTCCGGCTTTCTGACTAAATTCAGCCATGGCTGATTCTTTTTCAGCTTCACGGATTTTCTGGACGATAACCTGCTTGGCTGTCTGCGCCGCAATACGACCGAAATCAGCCTTTGATTCAAGTGGGAAAATCAACTGTTCACCCAAGGCCGCGCCCTTCTTGATCATTTGCGCCACGCCCTGCATGATGTGCTTTTCCTCATCAAATCGCACCTTTTTGATACCCTCTGCGTCGGGCATTACATCCTCTTCGTCATGAATGTCCTCTTCGCCTTCGGCCGCGGCTTCACGCAACATACTCTCGTCTACGACAATTTTAATTTGATTGAAAATCACATCACCCGTCGCTAAATCAAAGTGGGCAGTGATAATCTGTCCTCGTTTTCCAAATTCCTTTTTGTAGGCAGTAGCCAGAGACTGCTCAATGGCGTCAATCATCTTCTCGCGCTTAATGCCACGCTCCTCTTCCATTTCGGTCAATACCGCATGGATTACTTTTAGATCAAACATATATATGTAGGGTGAGGTATTCCTCATTAGTTGTAAATCGTCCTGCCAGCCGTCACTTTTGGACAAAGAACGCGCGGGCAAGCGCCCGCGCGGAAGTCCCTTATAATATACCCCAAACCCTAAAAAGTGCAAATGAAAGGTACCCCTTTCTTTGCACACCGTTTCTAAAGTATTATCAATTAGAAACAAAATATGGCAAAACAAGGATTTAGAATTGCGGTTGAAATCAAAAACGAGATTATCAGTAAACTCAAAATTAGTTAACTCTAACAGTTCGGACTCACTTCACCGTTTGCATGCCGTACAGGGGTCTCACGTTACTCTCTCCGTGATTTCTTTGGGTTGGTATGTAGTCGGTGAAGTGAGATATTTGAGGTTAGATTATACCGATGATTCAGGTAGTAAAATGTCCAAGTACGTATCCGGATTCATGACAGTGTAGGTGGCTAAGGGGTAGGTGGTGGTAAATAGCTTGGGGGCTTTGGGGATTTTTTTGGTTCCCCATTTGCATTCGTAGCCGGTGAGGGCTCCATTATGTTCTCGGACGATGTCGACTTCTTGGCCCTGATGGGTGCGCCAGAAATAGAAGGTGCTATTTATATCTGCCAAGTTGTCTTTTTTTAGTAACTCCATAAAACAGAAATTTTCCCAGAGGGCACCAACATCTGACCGTGATGACAGTGGATTAAACTGTCCAATAACTGCGTTACGAATACCATTATCAAGAAAATAGTACCGAGCTTTTTGGGTAATTTCATTTCGTAAATTACGACTAAATCCTCCAACTCGTTTAATAACAAACATTTTTTCGAGTAAATCCAAATACCGTCCCACAGTTTGTACACTTGTGTTAAGGGCATTAGAAATTTCGTTGAGAGAAACATCGTGTCCGATTTGCAGGGCTATCATCTTTGCAATATTACGGAGGAGTTCGGGTGACTTGATACCTTCAATCGCGAGGGCGTCCTTATATAGGTAGGAAGAGGCAAGTTCGCTTAGAAGCTTCTCTTTTGCACTAGTGTTGGGAGCAAGAAGAACTTCGGGATATGATCCGTACAGTAAAAACGTTTCAAGATTATTTCGCACCTCAAATACGTTGGCCTGCATCTCAGACTGGGCGAGCGGGAGGAGGGTGAGTGTAAAGTGGCGGCCGGTGAGAGGTTCGCCAACTTCTGATGCCAAATACAGAGATGAAGAACCGGTCAGGATGAGTGTTTTTTCTGGAAACGCATCTACTAACATTTTTGCACCGATTCCAATGTGTGGTATTTGCTGAGCTTCATCAATAGCGATTAGGGTGTACTTTTGTGCAAAATCTTTAATATCAGATAGATATTGTCGAGAAAACGCGTCGCGCACTCGCCCGTCGTCACCATTGGCAAAAAAAGAGGTCTGAGGAGGTTGTTTTTGTAGGAATGTACTTAAGAGCGTCGTTTTTCCAATTCGTCTTGGTCCATAAATAATGAGGGCTCTTTTAGGATACAGCTCGGCTTCAATTGATTGTTTTCGAGTGAAATTCATAAATTTATAAGATAGTAATTAATAAATTATACTAAATTTATAATATACAATACCATAAATTATGTCAATTTTAGGGTATTGCATACCATAAAATACGTTTTTTCTCGAAAAACACTTATTTAGTCGCACCAGAGGTTGATATCGGTGGCTACTTTGCCATGGTAGAGGCTAACGCCAGCCGCGCCTTCGGTATAATCTATAAATCCCATGGCGGAGTTCACGATAGTGCTTTCTGTATAGTGATTGTGTGCCACGCAGGTTTGCAAACAGTTGTGCATAAAGTATTGGGGGTTTGTTTGCTATACTTGATGGCGAGGTAGCTCTTAATGCTTTTTTACAATGCGGATTGCTGACGATCAGTTGAAACGTTTTATTTTGGATTCGAACCTTATTACTAAGGCGGATATTGCTGCGGCTGAAAAGGTGGCTAAAGACGAGAATCGGTCGTTGTCTGAAGCCCTAGTCTCAGGGGGGCAGATGACCGAAGACGATATGCGCCGTGTTGAGTCGTACGTTTTAGGGATTCCGTTTGTGTCACTCAAGGATATTAAAATCGATTTTGACATCCTGTCTTTGATCCCCGAACCAGTCGCCCGTACCCACAATATTATTGCCTTTAAGAAGAATGAATTTACCCTTGAGGTAGCAATGCTTGATACCGCTGATTTGCCGGCGATTGATTTTATAAAGAAAAAGGTGGGCCTCAAGATTTTGGCCCGGTTGACCGATACCGAATCAATGCGAGGGGCATTGCGCCAATACCAGAAAACGCTCAAGGATGAGTTTGGTGATTTAATCATGAAAGACGCGTCGGCGCTCAAGGTTGTCGCTGATGCGGAGGGTGAAGAAGCATCCGAGGCTGATTTGAAAAAAATGGCCGAGGACCTGCCGGTGGTGCGGATTGTGGACACGCTTTTGCGTCATGCCATCATTCAGGGGGCGTCGGATATTCATATTGAACCAATGGAAGAAGAGGTGCTGGTGCGCTACCGGATCGATGGCATTTTAAATGACGCGATGAAGTTACCTAAAATTGCTTCGGGGACAATCGTCGCCAGGCTCAAGGTACTGTCTAATTTGAAACTAGATCAAAAGCGTCTGCCACAAGACGGACGCTTTAAAATGGAGATGGATGGTCAAAAAGTGGCCTTTCGCGTGTCGATGCTGCCGGTCTATTATGGTGAGAAAGTAGTAATGCGGTTGCTGCGAGAAAATCGGACAGGCTTCTCACTTGAGGGGATTGGATTTCACGGAGCAACGTTAGAGCGGATTCACAAAGCCACACGGGCAACGACCGGTATCATTCTGGTGACTGGCCCGACGGGGTCTGGTAAATCGACGTCGCTCTACACCGTGCTCGATCTCTTGAATACACCCGAAGTGAACATTTCAACGGTGGAAGACCCGATTGAATACCAGATGGCTCGGGTCAATCAAACACAGGTAAAACCTGATATTGGATTTACGTTTGCCGCAGGGCTGCGGTCACTGATGCGTCAGGATCCAGATATTATTATGGTGGGGGAAATTCGTGATCAAGAGACCGCCAGCTTGGCGATCAATGCCGCCCTAACTGGACACCTCGTGCTGGCAACGGTGCACACTAATTCATCATCGGGTACGATTGCGCGGTTGATTGATATGGGGGTGGAATCGTTCTTGCTCGTTTCAACACTGCGGGTAGCTATCGGACAACGGTTGGTGCGTAAACTATCAGATGATAAAATTCCGTACACTCTGTCCAAGGCCGAGCGCGACGAATTGTCTCTCCACGCTAACCTCGATTTCGTGCTGGCGACTCTCAAGGAAGAAAAAATCGTTAAAGACGACGCTACCTGGAACGATATCCCGTTTTATCATCCCAAAGAAAAAGGTCAGACTGATGATGGGTACCATGGCCGCATGGGTATTCACGAGGTGTTTGAAATGTCGGCTACCATCAAAGATATGGTGATGAGTCACCAAACGGGTGATGCGCTCGAGGCGCAGGCTCGCAAGGAGGGGATGCTCACGATGATGGAAGACGGTATCTACAAAGCGGCCAAGGGACTGACTAGTGTCGAGGAAGTACTCCGAGTGATTAGTGAGTAACAATATGGCCACATTTATCTATCAGGGCGAAGATGGTGAAGGTAAAAAAGTCAAAGAGACTGTGACGGCTACTGATCGTTACGCCGTCTATGATATTGCCCGCACCAGTGGCCACACAATTTCCAGTATCGAGGAACAGACGGGGTTTTCGGCCAAACGCTTCTTTAATATGGAGGCCATCAACTATAAGTTGGGGCGGGTAAAGCAAGACGAACTTGTAATGACTACTCGTAACTTGGGGTCGATGTTGGTGGCGGGACTGACCGTTACCAGGGCACTATCTGTTATCGAACGGCAGTCGACTAACGCCAAATTAAAAGGAGTGGTTAAAAAATTAATTGCCCGCATTAACAAAGGCGATCAGTTTTTCGAGTCCCTCAAAGAATTTCCGGAAGTTTTCTCGGATCTGTATGTGGCGATGATTCGCGCCGGGGAAGAGAGCGGGAACCTGGCCCAGTCACTGCAGACCCTCGCCATCCAGATGGAGAAATCCTCGAGCCTCAAGAAAAAAATTAAAGGGGCGATGATGTACCCATCAATTGTGATTATTGTGATGTTGATTATTGGTGTACTCATGATGATATTTGTGATGCCGCAAATCACTGGGGTCTTCAAAGAAATGGGAACTGAGCTACCGGCTACAACGCAGTTTTTGATTTCAGCGAGTGATTTTTTCGCTAACTATACGCTCATTGCTGTCGGTTCAATGATAGGTTTTTTCTTTGGGATGGCATATTTGATTCGCTCTAAATATGGAAAAATTGGGACTTCGTGGTTGGTGCCAAAGCTGCCCGTTATTGGCACACTAGCCAAAGAAATGAACTCAGCGCGGACTGCGCGGACGCTATCATCCCTGCTTAACTCGGGGGTTGATGTCATGCAGGCACTCGAGATTACTGAGGAAGTAGTCCAAAACCATTTTTATAAAAAAATCCTCAAAGACGCTCGTGCCCGCGTCGAGAAAGGATCGGCCCTGTCCGATGCCTTTATTGAACGCACGGACCTGTATCCAATTTTAGTGGGCGAGATGATTTTAGTGGGCGAGGAAACGGGGCAAATTTCTGGAATGCTCGCTGAGCTGGCGATTTTCTATGAAACCGAAGTCGAACGAAAAACCAAAGACCTCTCGACGATTATCGAGCCACTACTGATGGTAGTAATCGGCGGCGGGGTGGGGTTCTTTGCGCTGGCTTTGATTGCTCCAATTTATTCTATCGGCGATGGTATTAAATAAATTAACAACCGCCCGAGGGTTTTCGCTCGTCGAGCTACTGGTGACAGCGGCGGTTATGCTAATTGTGTTTGGGGGTCTATTTGGTGGCTTTCGTTATACACTCGATGTTATTAGTAACAGTCGAGCGAAATTGTCAGCCCTCACGCTTGCGAACGAACGGATGGAATACATTCGGTCGTTGTCCTATGACGCTGTCGGTACTGTATCAGGATTGCCTAATGGTGCACTTCCCCAAGTCAGCACGTCATCGCTCAATGGTATTATTTTTACGCAAACCGTACTGATTCAGTATGTTGATGACGCTGCCGACGGCATTGGTGTCGCTGATAGCAATATGATCACGACAGATTATAAAGTCGCCAAAGTCACCATTGGGTGGTCGGTGCGAGGTGTGGCCAAGGAGATATTTTTAGTGAGTACAATTATTCCGCGTTCAATTGAAACTAACGTGGGTGGCGGAACGGTGCGAGTCAATGTGTTTGATGCAAATTTAGCCCCCTTGCCTGGGGCGGATGTGCGGTTGCTCAATACGACCGGTACCAGCACGGTTGATGTTACGCGGAGTTCCGATGCTACCGGAGTAGCGCTCTTTGGTGGAGCGCCAGCCGGCTCTAATTACCAAATTTTTGTTACTGCCCTAGGGTACTCATCGGAACAAACGTATGTGGCGACGACGACGCTTCCCAATCCAACAACTGCCCCAATATCGGTAACTGTTGCTAATATCTCCACGGTTAACTTTTTCATTGATCGGTTAAGCAGTCTTACTATTACTACTCTCTTGAATAAAACGGCGAGTACCAGTGTGTTTACTTTTTCTGACCTCAGTCAAATTGCTAGTTCTAGCGCGGTAACAACGGCCGCTAGCTCACTTACATTGACTTCAAGTGCAGGATTGTACAGCGCTACCGGCTTTGCGTACCTAAATCCCATTACACCAGCGGTCATTGATAGCTGGGATACGTTTACATTAGTAGCGACGACAACCGCCCTTACTACGGTGCACGTTTCGTTTTATACTGGAACTAGTACCTACACCCTGATTTCTGATAGTGATCTACCAGGCAATAGCGCTGGTTTTTCTGGTTCGACAATTTCTCTCGCCGCCTTGAACTCTGTGGCATATCCGAGCCTTGTGCCCCGATTACAACTCGCCACCGCCTCATCAACCATTACCCCGCAGGTGGGACAAGTGAGTGTACGGTATATTGCGAGCAAAACTATCGCTCCCAATGTGGCTCTAGGAATTCTGGGAGCAAAAACTATTGGGACGTTGGCTGACACATCTCCAGTGTACAAATATAATAAATCTACAACGACCAATGGGAGCGGGGTGCGAACGATTGCCAATATCGAATATGACGCCTACACGATTGCCCCCACGGGTTATGACGTGTCCGAAGCCTGCCCATCTAATCCTGTTGCCGTACTCCCGAACAGTGTTGTAAGTTTAGAGTTAATTCTAGCTGCGGATACGAGTGACTCATTTCGGGTGAGTGTTGTGACTGCTGCTGGGGCGTCGATTCCCGGAGCTACCGTAACGCTCGATCGTTCAGGCTACAACCAAACTAGAACAACCTCGGCTTGTGGGCAAGTGTTTTTTAGTGGTCTGACCGCAAATACGGACTATACGTTGACCATAGTTGCGTCTGGATATACAACCCAAACGTTTACTAGTGTGAGTATTGGGGGTGACGCTACGCAAAAAGTAACATTTTAAATATATTTATGTTTACGTTAGGTAACAACCGCACATTTAATTACTCAAGCGGCTTTACCTTGCTTGAGACGGTAGTCGTGATTGCAATTAATACCATTTTACTCGTGGTGATTACCGGTAGTATCGCGCAGATTTACAAAAACAATAGCTATACCTTTGAGCAATCCAATGAGATTGAGGCTGCCAGACGTAGTATCGGTATTTGGGTGCGCGATGCTAGAGAAATGACGTCAGCGGGAAACGGTTCGTATCCAGTTGCAATACTCGAAAATAATCGTATGGGTTTCTACAGTGATATTGATCGGGACCTGAATGTTGAATATGTGGAGTATACCCTTACGGGTACCACCTTAACAAAAAAAACGTATAACCCTGTCGGATATCCCTCTGTATATAGTACTACGACACCGGATACGACTGAGACGCTTTCGTTGTACGTACAAAACGGTTTACAAAATACCCCCGTGTTCACCTACTACGATGCGGCAGGGGTGATACTCGCTTCTCCCTCGGCGATGTTGACTGACGCACGGTTCATTTCGATGAAAATTATTGTCAATATCGATCCGCAACGTTCCCCGGGTGAGTTTATGTTGCGGGCGAGTGCGGCGCCACGTAACCTCAAAGACAACCTCTAGCCTGACTTCCACAAACGGCGAACTTCTTCGTTGCTGCTGCGGTAAATGAGTGTTCACCATACAGTAGTATGGCTTACTCTCATTTCCTTGCGCGCCTAGAATTTCACTCGTTTCTGAAAGTCATATATAATAAATATAGTTATGATGAGTTCAAATCAACACACCGTCCGCGATGCAACCTCTGGGTATTTACTAGTGCTGGTATTGGTCTTTGGGGCGATATTTTTTATGATTGTGACATCGTTTACGACGTTTATTATTACGCAGAGTAAACTAGTAGCTTTAAAAGTTGAACAAGAAAGTGCGGGACAGATAGCAGAGGCAGGGCTTAGTTACTATAAATGGCGACTGGCTCATTACCCGAACGATCTCACTAACGGTACCGGTGTGCCTGGGCCCTACGTGGGAGTCTATTCTGATCCCGAAGGAACAGCAATTGGTGAATATTCATTATCAATTGCCAGTACGACGTATTGCGGGGACGTAGCGTCGCTTGATGTGACGTCCGTAGGGTATACCTACAAAGCGCCAACTGTTAAGCGTACTATTTCAGCGCGTTACGCGCGTCCAACGGTGGCAGAGTACTCGTATATTTTAAATTCAAATGTATGGGTTGGTCCGGATGCACAAATTATTGGTCCGTACCACTCAAATGGAGGTATTCGTATGGACGGGACCAATAATTCAGTTGTTACTAGTGGGCAAACAAACTGGTCATGTACGCCTTCATTTGGCTGTAATCCTACTACCGCTCAAAATGGTGTATTTACCACCACGGCTAATGCTGTCACCTCACTGTTCGAGTTTCCGTCTGCGCCGATTAATTTTGCAGGCATTACGGTAAATTTAGCAAATATACAAAATAAAGCTCAAAATAATGGGGGTCAATATTTTGGCCCGTCGGGAAAATCTGGGTATCATATTATTTTTAATGCCAACGGTACCTATGAGGTGAGGCTTGTGAATGGCAAGGTAAACGAACCAAATGGGTATGCATGGGGTCAGCAGATGAATATCCTCAACGGTACTACGCTCATTGGTACGTACCCAATTTCTGCCGCCTGTCCGGTCATATATGTTGAGGATCAGGTCTGGCTTGAGGGTGTCGTCAACGGTAAGGTGACATTAGCAGTGGCTGACGTGGATACTTCAGGTGTTGATCCGTCTATCATTTTAAATAACAATATCACGTACGCCACGGCCACCTCAGGTATTTTGGCAATCAGTGAATACGATATTTTAATTGGTTTAGAAGTTCCGAACGATATGATTTTAAACGGCATTTTTATAGCACAAACTGGCCGTTTTGGTCGTAACCTCTATGATACAAGTATGCCAAATGCTTGGGAGACGTATATTTTACGCAACTCTTTGACGATGACAGGAACTATCGTATCAAATGGTCGAGTGGGGACAAGGTGGGTTGATGGCAACGGAGTCTATATCTCTGGTTTTAATAATCGCTACAATTCATACGATAGAAACCTTGTTGCCAATCCGCCACCTTTGGTCCCGGTAACCTCGGATGTCTATAAATTTTCAGAGTGGCGTGATGCGAACTAATCAGCGGCCTATCTTTGGTGACCGCATTCATTGTCGGCAGTGATTCTTTTCGGTATGCTACAATTTTACTATTATGAAAAATACCACACAGTCGCTTGTTATCGGTAATTGGAAGATGAATCCCCAAAAAGCCACCGAGGCGAAAAAAATTGCCACCGAGCTCAAGAGTTTGCTTAAGAAAAATACGTCAGTGATGGTTGTCGTAGCTCCTCCAGCGTTGTATCTCGGTGAGGTAAAAAAAGCTCTCGGCACGAGCACTATCGTACTAGGTGCCCAGACAGTGAACGCGGCACCGCTCGGTGCTCAGACCGGCGAGCTCTCGGTTCCAATGCTCACTGATGCCGGAGTCGGTACTATTATTGTGGGCCATAGCGAGAGGCGGGCCCTTGGCGAGACTGACGCCATGATTGCAGATAAAGTCACTGCTATTTTAAAGGGTAAATTAACACCAATAATTTGCATTGGCGAACGAGAGCGGGATACGCAAGGAAATTTCTTGGGACTCGTTGAAACTCAAATCAAAACAGCTTTGAGCACTGTCCCCAAAGCTCGGTTCAAAGACATCGTGATTGCCTATGAACCAATTTGGGCCATTGGAACCGGCGCCACTGCTACCCCGGACGATGTCAATGAGATGCGGTTATTTATTCAAAAAACATTGACGAAACATTTTGATCGAGCGGCGGCGATGAAAGTGCGAATTATTTACGGCGGATCAGTTTCAGCCGAAAACGCTGCGTCACTCTATGTGGGTAGTGGGGTTGATGGTTTCTTGGTCGGAGGAGCCAGTTTACGTCCGGCAGAATTTGCCAAAATTGTTAGTAGTGTTAGTTAATGTGTATGAAATCAATTGTTGATTGTCCGGAACTACGAGGAAAGTATGTCTTGGTGCGCTCATCGTGTAACGTGCCAGTCACAGACGGAGTCGTACAAAATGCCTATCGGTTAAAACGAGCCCTTCCCACCCTCCAATTTTTACACGCTGCCGGCGCCCGCGTGATTGTAGTAGCCCACATTGGTCGTGACGAATCCGATACTCTGAAACCAGTCTACGAGGTTTTTTTGAATTTGATCGGGGTGCAGTGGGGAGGATCAATCGGGAGTGCCGAGTTTACCGCCGCTTTGTCTCGTTTGGCTGACGGAGACATTGTCATCGCCGAAAACCTCAGACAAGATCCCCGTGAAGTCGGTAACGACGCTGGATTTGCCGCAGAGCTTGCTGCGCTCGCTGATATCTACGTTGATGATGCCTTTGATAATATCCACCGGGACCACGCGTCGATGGTCGGTGTGCCAGCGCTCTTGCCTGCCTATGCCGGCATTACCCTCAAGGAAGAAGTGACCGAACTAACGAAAGCCATGGAACCAGCTTCCCCAGCCCTCCTCATTTTAGGTGGAGCTAAATTTGAAACTAAAATGCCGCTCGTTGAAAAATATCTCGATTTGTATGATAACGTTTTTGTAACAGGGGCGCTCCTTAATGATATCCTCAAAGCCGAAGGACACGAGGTCGGGCAGTCACTCGTATCTGACATTTCACTCAAAGGTGCAGATTTCCTCTCGAGTGCGAAATTAATTCACGCCATTGATGTGGTAGTAACAAGCGACCGCGGTATGCGAACGGCGAGCATTGATGACGTCCAGTCTGACGAAAAAATTACCGACATGGGACCGCTCACGATTGGCGCCCTAGCCCCGTACATAAAAGACGCTGCCACCATCCTCTGGAATGGACCGCTTGGACTCTATGAGTCTGGTGTCGCCGGAGGTACTCACGCCGTGGCGAAACTGATTGCTGACGCTCCAGGGTATAGTATCATCGGCGGCGGGGACACCGTAGCCGCGATTGAAGATTTAGGGCTCAATGATCAGTTTGGGTTCGTCTCAATTGGTGGTGGCGCGATGCTTACCTTGCTCGAACATGGGACTACCCCCGCCCTCGAAGCCCTCGAGTAAAACTTCCATAAACGGCGAACTTCGTCGTTGCCCGTCGGTAAAATACTCCTCACCGTGAGAAAGTCTGGGAGACTTTCGCAAGAGGTTGTCGCTCTTTTGAAAAAAAGAGCGACAACCTGAACAGCTTCTGTAAGAAGCGGAAAGTACGGCTCGTTCTATTTTCCTTTCTCCTCTGACAGCGGCTGTACACCTTGTCACTTATTTGTTTCGGTATTTACCTCACAAATAAGTAGGCAAGGTCTTGCGGAAGCTAGTCGCTTCCTCACTCGAATTTCACTCATTTCTGAAAGTTCTAAGAGTCTAGAATAACAAAACTCGTTCGGTCTAACTGAGCGAGTTTTGTTTAGGCGAGTTGATTTCGCAGTAGTTGTGCGATGTCTGCCAAAGTCTCGTCAGGAGCCTCCGTGCTTGAAATAAGTGCTCGACTGAGATTGTGATCTGTTGTAGGCATTGGATATATTTTGATATGGACGTGAGGTACTTCAAAACCTTCAATAACGAGACAAGTACGTTCGGCAGAAAATGCTCGGTCGGATGCTTGTGCGATTTTCTTTGCTACTGCAAAGAGATGAAGATACGTTTCATTATCTAAATCAAAGACGTAACTCACTTCTTGTTTCGGAATGACTAACGACTGGCCGTGAATTCCAGGAAATTTATCAAGGATACATATACAGTACTCATCCTCATACACGATGTGTGCTGGGATTTCGCGGTTGATGATACGGGTGAAAATTGAGGGTTGTGCGATTGTCATGCAAAGCATGGTACCATGACTGAACTTACTATGTCTCCTACTCTTGCTCCGTCGATTACTGTGGCTGCTCGGACTGAACTGGCTGCGTACGATATCGGATTGCAACAACTGTTGTTTAACCGTGGCATTACCACAAAAGCCGCAGCCGAAGTGTTTCTCAATCCCGACTACGACATCCAACTTCATAGCCCGCTCCTGTTGCATGATATTGCTCGTGCTACGACCCGGATCAAGGCCGCTATGCAGGCCGGGGAACAGATAGCTATTTTTAGTGACTACGATTGTGATGGTATCCCGGGGGCCGTGGTCGCGCATGATTATTTCACCGCCATTGGCTATACGCAGTTTCAAAACTACATCCCGCATCGCCACTACGAAGGGTTTGGCCTATCCGTGAGCGCGGTCGAGAAGTTAGCGACCGGTGGGGTCACCCTCATCATCACCATAGATTGTGGTACTAGTGACGTCGCGGCGGTTGCGCGGGCACGAGAATTGGGGGTTGATGTGATTATCACTGACCATCATGAACCCGGTGCTACCTTACCTAATGCCTTAGCGATTATTAATCCCAAACTGGGCTCCTACCCGTTTCCGGATCTCTGTGGGGCGGCGGTCATGTACAAGCTCGTTCAGGCGCTCCTTATGACAAGTGATACAACCCTGGCGCCTGGTCACGAGAAGTGGTGGCTTGATATGGTGGGAATAGCGACGATTGCTGATATGGTGCCACTGGTTGGTGAAAATAGAGTCTTTGCGCATTATGGTTTGAAAGTGTTGCGTAAATCTAGACGTCCCGGGTTACAGCAACTGCTGCGAAAAGCCGGCATGAACCAGGCCTATCTAACCGAAGAAGACATTGGTTTTACTATTGGTCCCCGCATTAATGCTGCGTCGCGCATGGATGCGCCAGAACAAGCGTTTACTCTCCTTACTACCACCGATGAAGGCGAGGCGGGTAGTGCGGTCGCGCATCTCGAGAAATTAAATAACGAGCGCAAGGGGAGTGTGGCCCAAATGACCAAAGAACTGCACAAGCGCCTGGCGGACATGACGGAACTGCCTCCGGTATTGGTGTTCGGCAATCCGCTGTGGCGACCGGCGTTGGCTGGACTGGCGGCTAATAAATTAGCGGAAGAGCACAACCGACCGGTTTTTATTTGGGGTCGTGATGGAAATGATTGTATCAAAGGTTCGTGTCGTTCGGGTGGTGGCGTGAGTGTGGTGCGTTTGATGGAAACAGCCACCCAGCTCTTTCATGAACATGGCGGACACCATATGTCCGGTGGATTTTCAGTGCGCGACGAACACATATTTACGCTTGCTGATCATTTGAATGACGCGTATGTTACGTTAGGTGATGCCGCTCTTGTTCCCAAAGAACTATCTGTCGACGCCGCGCTTACCCTCGAAGACATCTTTGGTGAATTGCGCCGGTCACTCCAAAAAATCGCCCCTTTTGGTACGGGAAACCCCAAACCACTTTTTGTATTTAGTGCGGTCGTACCACAAAGCGTGAGTCAATTTGGAAAAACCGGTGAACATTTAAAATTACAATTCGAAACGAAACGCGGCCCGCTTGAGGCAATTGCCTTTTTCGCCACCCCAGAAACATTTACGGGTACACCCGTTGCCGGGCAGGCGAATACACTCCTTGCGCATGTTGAAGAGTCGTTTTTTATGGGACGTAAACAAACTCGTTTGCGTATTGTTGATATTTTGTAATCGGTAACGTAAGCTACGCGGAGAACAGCAAAAGAGGGAAGTGTCGTGCAGAAAAAAAAGAAACCGTTGCCCTACAGGTCAGTGTTACCGCCGAAGGGGCGTGCATCAAAAGCGTTTCTGCTTCCGTTTCCGGAAACAGTAATTTGCCACCACTGCGGGTCTAGTTCCGGTTTGGTTCTCAAGGGAAGTCGTTTTCGACTGGTGCACCATCTTGTCCCAGGCAGTGATACCCCATGTTCTGGTTCAGGAAAAGCAATTTCAATCAAAGAGCTGCGCTAGCGCGGCTCTTTTGCTTTTGTGCTATAGTGCCAGTAACTATGGAAACAATCATTTGTTATACAAGTGGAGTCTCTCGGGGTAACCCCGGCCCGGGGGCAGTGGGGGTGTATATTACCGATGAGGCAGGCGCGATGCTCTGTGAAGAGGCTCAAGCTATCGGTAACTGCACTACTGATTTTGCCGAATATCAGGCAGTACTCTTAGGTCTACAGACCCTACAAAGTCTCCTCGGAGAAAAGAGTCGTAAGACTGCTGTCGAATTACGACTAGCGAGCGAGTTGGTGAAAAAACAATTAAATGCCGAGTCAACTATCACTGATCCCGGCCTCGTCCCTCTTTTTATCGAGATTCATAATACCCGGGTAGAAAGTTTCCCGCATCTAACCTTACATTTGATTACTAGTGAAGAAAACAGTCAGGCCGGACAACTCGTAAACGAAGCCCTGGTGATTTAGTTGTCTCGATACGTTGGCTCGCAATAGCTATGTGCTCTGCCCGACCGCACCGATACCGCCCTCCGCAAATAGCTATTCCCAGACAACTCCCTGGTTTGTATTTTTTCTAACCTTGACGAAGAGTCCTAAATTTTATATTGTTGCCGGTACGGTTAGCGTATTTTGCGTTAATCGAGTCAAGCTAATAGGGAGAAGAGAATGGCTGTACCCAGCGGGTGGCACGTGTTTTATCAAGGGCCAAAACAAACCCATGGCACTCCGCCGCCAATCCAGAAAGATGTTAAGAACTAGAGCGTGTCAGTATGAAAGAGACAAGCGTGGTGGCTCAGCAAGATCGGTACAAAGCAGGGCGGGCACTACTTAATGGTGCCGATCATGGCACACTTCAAGTAGACGGCAGGATTGTCAATGTAAGGCTTTCTCGTTCGGTAACACTTGTTGGGATTGGTGTCAATAAAGGGCTCAAGTTGAATCCTGACAGCTGCATAACTGAATGATTTGGAGCGGGGGCGATATGGCCCCCGCGACTCCAACCACATAGAAAACTATGGTGGTTTTTTGTTTGTGCAGTGGTAGGTGGTTGACGATTTTTTGCGGGTGGGGTATTGTGCGAGTAGGCAGTTCTTTCGTTCGAGAGGCTGTCTTTTTTGAAACTTAACAAAAGGAAATCCCATGTCGGATATTATCCAGCATACACTCCAGGCACATCCCTCGAATGTCTTGGTGGAGGAGAACGATATGGATGCGTCTGACGTGGAGACCGAACGACCTAGTCTCCGCCAGACCAATCATCCTATCAGTTGATGGCTGCTGATGTTTGTTCACGTTGAACAATAGTACAACAACAGCAGCCGAGAGACTGACACCACCCTTTTAGGGTAAACCATTTGGCTTCGGCCTCTACCCTGGTTGCGCATGCGCGACTGGGGTTTGAATTTTCTGCTACACTTACCTCATGTCCGGGGTAATTTTTTATACTTTGATACTCAGTTTTGCGAGCGGGATTTTCCTCCGCTCGTTTTTGGTGGTGGATGTATGGACGGCGGGGTGGGTGGGGTTGCTTACTGTGGGATTAGGACTGTGGGCGTACCGCAGACGAAGTATGCGGAGTGTGCAGGCAGTCGTACTACTCGCTGTAGTATGTGCAGGTGGGGCGCTGGGGTTGGCGCGGTTTAATCTGGTCGAGATGACTGCGCCGGCACCGGTATTGCTGCCTAGCGTCGGTACTATTGGTACGTATTCGGGGTATGTTATGTCCGAACCAGAACTGGGCGAGTCGACTGCAAACGTGGTTGTACTAATTGGAGATGAACGGGTATTAGTTAAAACCGATAGGCATACCAGTGTGCAGTATGGAGATACCGTAGACGTCACTGGTAAACTGGCCACACCGGAATCATTTGTCACTGACACTGGTCGAACTTTTGATTATCCAGGATACCTGCGAGCCCGGGGAATTGCGTACACCATGAGCTATACGAACATTACGGTGACCGATGATACAACCGGCAACCCAATTTTGTGCCAACTTTTTTCATACAAGAAAACTTTTATCGAGGCACTGCAACTGGCTTTGCCTGAGCCAGAGGTCGGTTTGGGGGTGGGGTTACTGCTCGGGGTAAAGCAGTCCTTGGGCGCCGACCTCGAAGAGGCCTTTAGGCGGGCTGGGATTATTCATATCGTCGTTTTGTCTGGCTACAACATTATGATTATTGTGGGTTTTGTTATGGTGCTCTTGGGGCGATTTTTACCTGTGTGGGCGCAGGTGGTGATAGGAATCGTGGCTATCGTGCTATTTGCGTTTTTGGTTGGAGCCGGCGCGTCGGTCGTTCGGGCCAGTATCATGGCGGTGTTGGGGTTGATAGCTATTTTGGGCGGCCGGCGTTATGCCGTATTGCGAGCGCTGTTTTTAGCTGGGTGGCTCATGCTTGTATATAATCCGTATCTGCTGGTATTTGATGTGGGATTTCAGTTGTCGTTTATGGCAACCCTTGGTTTGATTCTGGTAGCTCCTGGCTTAGAGTCAGCCGCCGGCTGGGTACCAACGCAATTTAGTATTCGGCAATTTCTCTTCGCTACAGTAGCTACCCAAATTGCGGTGTTGCCTATTTTGCTATATCACATGGGACAGTTTTCGGTGATTGCGGTGGTCGTCAACATCCTGGTCTTGCCGGTAGTGCCAGTTGCTATGCTGGTGACATTTCTGACGGGACTGGTGGCCCTGGTGTCCCAGGCGAGCGCAATTCCTCTAGCCTATATAACCTACGTTGTGCTGGCATACATCATCACTCTCGCTACTACCTTTGCCGCATTACCGTACGCTGTGGTCACGGTTCCGGTTTTCTCTGGTGTATGGGTGCCGCTTTTTTACCTGGTGCTGGGCTACGGTCTCTATTGGTATTACAAAAGGCAACCCGCACACCTAATCCCCGATGTCCCGACTCTGGTCGGCTGGACCATAGTAGAGGAATCGGAAGCCCCTGCCGGAGGTATACCCAATACATCAAAAAAGCCGGCCACCCCGGCCAACTCTTCCTCCACCCCAATTTTCTTTCGCTAAAATCTAAGGCTACTACATCAAACGATTCGAAACCACTTCCCAATTGAGATTTTGGAAAAAGGCGTCGATGTATTTTTTCTTGTCGGCAGGGACATAGTCACGCATGTATGAGTGTTCCCACATGTCGAGCGCAAGTATGATATCGAGATCAGCTAATTGCCCAATGTGTTGTTCATCCACCCAGGTGGTGACGAGTTGGTCAGTGTGCGCATCATGGTACATCATGGCCCAACCGATACCGCGGGTCATGGCAATTGCGGTAAAGCGCGCTTGCCAGGCCTCGACACTACCCCAGGTCGTAATAATTTTATCGCTTAGCGTATCCTCGGGGAGGTCAGTTGGTCCACCCTCGAGTTGGGCAAAATAGTATTCGTGATTACGCATACCGCCAAATTCAAAGCCGAGCCGGCGCTGCATCTCTGCAATAGCGTAACTATTTGCCTCAAGGTCGTGGCTGTAGGCTGCGATTTTATCGTTGATCAAATTGACATGCTTTACGTATCCGGCATACAGTCCGAGATGCAGATCAATCGTCTCGCGACTGATACCAGTGAGTTCCGGGATATCAAATGATAGTGGTGTGTAGTTCATAGAAATAATATATCTAATAAGTCCTAGCAGTATACCAAAGTCCGCACCGGAGTGCTCTCCTAAATTCGTACGGTATACTTACTTTATATATGCCGCAGTCGTTGCTCATTCGTTTCATTGCCTTGGTAGGGATTTTGTTATCAGGGATTGGATTGTGGGTGCTCCCCGGGCTGTCACTTTCGCAGGCCACCCAACCCTATCTCACAGTGACGTTCCTTGATGTAGGACAAGGTGATGCGATTTTGATTGAAACCCCCGACGGGGTGCAGATGTTGATTGATGGAGGTCCTGATACCTCGGTCTTACGTGAGTTACCGCTGGCGTTGCCGTGGTTTGATCGCACCCTCGACATCGTGCTCGGCACCCATCCGGACAAAGATCATATAGCAGGGTTAGTGGATGTACTAAAAAATTATACCGTGAGCACTATTATTACAACCGAAAATCGTGGCGAAACAATGACCGCTACCGCCTACCGCGAGGCCTTGGTCCAAGAAGGCGCCGACGTTGTCATGGCTCGTTCCGGACAAGTGTACCAGCTCGGAGCCAGCACAACCGTCGCGATTTTTTCACCCCAAAGCGACCCCAGCATGCTCGAAACGAATACGGCGTCGATTGTAGCCCAGGTCCGCTACGGCGATATCGAATTTATGTTGACCGGGGACGCACCTGCCGGAATCGAGCGGTACCTCGTAGGCGCCTACGGCGATCAGCTAGAATCCGAAGTATTAAAACTCGGCCATCACGGCTCAAAAACTTCCTCGTCTGACGAATTTCTAGCAGCCGTCAACCCACGCTTTGCCGTTGTGTCAGCTGGTAAAGACAATACGTATGGTCACCCATCGGCTGACGCCGTCAAGCGTGTGACTGACCGCAACATTCCACTCGTAAGCACTATCGACGAAGGCACTATTACGTTTGCTACCGACGGCATCAGCATATGGAACGTTCGGTAAAATCAATACCGTGCCAGACACAAATAAAAGCTTAGAAAAAGACAGACTAAAATAGATGAAGTGCTAGGCGTGAAAATAAAATGATGCGAGCCGTACAGGTGTACGGTGAACAGCGTTTTGTGCATCACAACAACGCAATTCGCTATTTTTGTTTGGTCTATCTAAAATAAAAGTCATTCCTGGTGGAATGACTTTTATTTTAGATTAACTTGGCCGCTTTGAGAGTGACGTATGCTCCGTTCTTGGCAATGGTGCGGATACCTTTGGTAGAGACCTTGATTGTGACGGTCTTGTCGAGCTCGGGTACATAGATACGCTTCTTTTGGAGGTTTGGTGCCCGTTTGTAGATTCCTGATGGGTTGAACTGCGTCGCACGCACGCGGTTACTGTATTTTCCTCCTGATTGGGTCTTTTTCCCAGTGATAACGCAGATTTTTGACATATAAAAGTATTTAAGTTCCGCCATACTACCAGCCTTATGTGTATTATGCAACCCTTGACCCCGGTCCGAACCATGGGCGGTGTGCCATTTTGCACCCGGGTCCTCGCTCAGAGAATTTCCGCTGCGGCGTGTGCAAAACGGCACATCGCCCGTGGTTCTCAGATGAAGTATTGCGTGATTACTGTTTACTTATAACTCAAAGCCATAGAAGTGTTCGTTAAAAACAGTCCGGGACTAGGCGTTGATTTATTTCGGCTTGAGCCGTATTCCTATACGGTGAAAGTTGAAATAATGAAAACAACGACGTAGCGGGCGTTTTTTACGGACTCACTCCAATAATGTATACTAGCCCATATGGAACCGATACAAATAGCGCTCATAATCGCGCTCATCATCTCAATCATTATTCACGAAATGGCCCACGGCTACGCGGCTAATTGGCAGGGTGACCCGACCGCCCGCCTGCAAGGGCGGCTGTCTCCGAACCCCCTTGTCCATATTGATCCAATGATGTCGGTGATTTTGCCGGGGATTCTTATATTATCGGGTTCACCATTTGTCTTTGGAGCTGCCAAACCCGTACCGTACAACCCGTACAACTTCCGGAATCAAAAATGGGGTGAAGCCATGGTGGCTTTTGCCGGCCCGCTCTCTAACATTATCCTCGCCCTTATTTTTGCTGCACTATTTCATTTTTCTGACGTCCTGGCCCTGTCTGAGACATTTACCACGTTGTCAGTTCAGATTATTGCCCTGAACCTCTTTCTCGCTTTCTTTAACCTAGTCCCAATTCCACCGCTTGATGGTTCAAAGATCCTCCCTCAGTTCCTACCGTTTACGCTCCGTCTGCGCTACGAACGCTTCCGTCACGCCCTTGAACAGAACATTGCGCTGGCCTTTGGAGTGGTGATTATTGCCTTTATGTTCGTTCTCGGCGCCCCATTGGCCGCTCTGACCCAATATCTGACTATTTTACTGGTCTCGTAGCTTGCAAAATAAAGCTTTTAGTAGTATCTTATGCGGGCTTTATGGCAACAATAAATCAATTAACAAGAAAGAAGCGCGTCGACCCCGTTACCAAGCGCAAGACCGGAGCGTTGTTTGCAGGCTTTAACTCAATCGAGAACAAGCCGAACTACTACAACTCTCCGTTCAAGCGTGGTGTCTGTACTCGCGTAACGACCAAGACCCCACGTAAGCCGAACTCTGCGATCCGAAAGATTGCTCGTGTTCGTCTCTCAAACGGAATGGAAATTACCGCGTACATCCCAGGTATCAAGCACACCCTCCAAGAGCACTCAGTAGTACTCGTACGTGGAGGTCGTGTGAAGGACATCGGCGTGAACTACACTATCGTTCGTGGTAAATACGACGCGACTGGTGTGGCGGAACGGCGAATGGGGCGGTCACGATACGGAGCCAAGAAACCAAAAGCGAAATAATTCACTTCATCTGCGTTGTTGCCCGGCACAAAATTTGTGTTCACCGTACGTTCAGTACGGCTCACAAAAATTTGTTTGGGCGCCTAGCAGCTAAAGCAAATTCTATCGCTTTAAATTTGGCAAACTGGGACATAACGTATTCCAGTGCAGGAGGGAGGATTATAAATAGTCTATATTCGCTACAGATACCTGACGCGATTCAAGTCGAAAGACTTCGGAATCAGAATATGCGAAGAATGAAACAAGAGGCTGCTGCCATACTATTTCATTCTTAATTACTAAAATTAAGAACTAACAAAATGCGTCGACCAATTAAAAAGCGACCGGTTGTCAGTCCAGACGTTCAGTTTGGATCTGTCGATGTGGAACGCCTCATCAACTACGTGATGCTCCGCGGTCAGAAAGAAACCGCCCGTAAAATCGTTTACGGAGCGTTCGAAGAAATCAAGAACCGCAAAGACGGTGGTGAACCACTAGAAGTATTTACTACTGCTGTACGGAACGCCGGTCCCCTAATGGAAGTCCGCTCACGCCGCGTTGGTGGAGCCAACTACCAGGTACCACGCGAAGTTCGTCCTGAACGACGTCTAGCTCTAGCCCTCCGTTGGATCATCACCGGAGCCCGTAACCAAAAAGGTGTCCCAATGCACAAGGCATTAGCTCAGGAGTTGATTCTTGCAGCCAAGGAAGAAGGAAATGCGGTCAAGAAGAAGGAGGATACGCATAAGATGGCTGAGGCCAACCGAGCCTTTGCCCACTTCGCCTGGTAACCGACATTTTCGTCACGATACCGCGTTGAAAGCCCCAAAATTTTGTTCACCGTACGTCCAGTACGGCTCACAAAATTTTGGGGCTTTCGCCTTGTCTCGTTTAGAAAATCTCAGTTACCAAACTAGGCCTAGGCAAGACCACTTCGATGGGTGCACAAAAAAGCCGCTCTCCGTACGTCAGTACGTGTCGCGGCTTTTTTGCTACCCGCCTCGCGACTCATTCAAATTTGAACGTTTCCAACAATTAATTGCAAAATTTTTATGTAAGAGCATAATCAATATATGCAAATATCTCCAGATTATTTTTTACGACCGTCTTTTGTTTTGGGCATATTTTCAGTTGTTGCACCGTACCTGATTTTAAGTGCACATAGTGCGACTTATGCTCACAAACTTGAACTCGCAAATCTATTTGTACAAATAGTAGTTGCTGTGTCTGCTGCCTTAGCTTTTTTAACTTATTATGAAAATAAAGAAGAAAAGAAATTAAAATACGCAGTAGATTTGATTAGTTTTTTTCGGGAAAAAGTAATAAGCAAGCAGAACGAAATTACAAAGAAGGTTATTGAAGAACGAGGTGATAAGTATGATATACCAAGGGTTGTTGCTTTCAGTCCTTATAAAATGACTATGGAATCAATCTTTTATAACCAAGAGATGAAGCAAGGATATATTGATTTTATAAAAATAAAATCAATTATTAGTCCACAGACTAATTTACTAAATAGTCTAGACCAATTTGCTTTGTGTGTAAGAGTGTATGGCTTGACTGAACATCCATCACTAATTTCATTACACGCAGTCTTTATTCAGATTGTTGAACAGGGCGGTATACAGAGAATTTTGCAACATAGAGTTATCGGAACGGGGGAAAATGTTTTTTCAGAAACACTGGATCTTTACGAATTATGGAAAAATAAAATTTCCAGAAAATCAGAAGATCAAAGAATTGCAGAATTTTTTAAAGAAAAAGAGACATAGACGACAAACCCTAAAAACTTTGCGGTGGGTTTGGGTGTTGCTGTGCGGGAAACGTTTATCGTGGGTATAAAAAATTGTCGTACAGGGGGCCGAACGACAGTTCTGGGTTTTTGTTGACATTTTAGTGCCTGAGGTGTCTAATTGAAATTAGGAAGTTTAATCGAGGTTTCAACAGGAGAGAGCGATATGTCTTTTTCGGGTATTGGCCGAGCGGCCAATGAGTCCAATATGGTTGGGCGTGTAAATGCAGAAGCTGTAGGTCTTGAACTGTTGCTTCGGATAAGCAAGAATGCCGCGGCTGATGTTCAGGATTTTTGCGACAAGATTCGTGCGGCATCTTCGGTTCACGGTCAACAAGCTCTCAAACAGTGGGGAGCAGATTCGGCTAACTTTAAGCAATTGGCTGACTGGATGAAATATATGGCCGGATGGCTTCAGCGGTGTGAGTTTTACGGCAAAATGCTCCTCTGGAACAATACCGATGAAGTGTATTTGCGGGGGGCGGCATTGCATATGGCACTGCTTCAGACTTGGAATCAGGTAATTTCGTTGGCATTGGGGGATGTTGAGGTAGACAAGGCTGCGTGAGTGAGACGATGGCTTGAAAAGGCCGCACCTCAACTCATGTGGCCTTTTTCAATTTTAAATTAAATATTGACCGAGTCAACAAACCCTAAAAACGTGGGGTAGGTTTGGGGTACAGGAGGAAGACGTAGTCCGGGAGTATAAAAACACTGCCGTCCGGGTAACCGGGCGGCAGTTTTTAATTCGAATTTATGAACCAAGATGTTTGTTAGTTGAAACTGGTGTAAGCTCCGCCTAGGACCGACCTAGGCAAAAATCCGCGTACCGCTAATAAATAGAAACGCCACCTCGGAAGATTGGCCAGAGTGGCGTTTCTTCGCTCAGTGGCGGGACATCGACACGACTTGATGTCTATGTGGCGTAGGTTCTGATGACCGCTTTTTCGAGCGGTGAATTGCGGGTTTCGTCGTCTTGCCAAAATTTGTTTGGCAAAGTGAATGCAAAATCAAAACGAATACCGTCGCGGTGTGCGTCTTCAAACGCACGGTAGTGGGACATTTCGTAGAGATTACCGCTCATATCCATCGCAAACCTGGTTGTATCAGGATCCGTTAGGAATTCAATTTCCTTGCTCGCCGGCTCCTGGTGTGGGTTCCATTGGTCAGGATTGATATAAATAATCTTGGCATGACCTGAGCCGCGAAAATTGAAGTGCCAGATGAGAGAGTGAAGCAGTAAGCCAGTCGGCGAGAGTTCCGAGGTCCCCATGAGTTTAGTCCTTGTGCTGGTGAATCTGGACCAAAGATACGCCAATAACAAAAATTGTCAATCTGCTATTGTTACCCCAGATGGGGAGGGTGTGTACCATTGTTCTCCTACCGATGTAGGCGAGGCCAAAGCCGTTGTTACTCCGTGAGGAGAAAGGACTAGATGTCCATTTGTACTTAATTATACAGTGTGTAGTAAAAGTATCAATCGTGTTATTTGAAAATCCGCCTAAACCTTACCTGGGCAAACGAAACGTAGCGCTGGGGTATAAAAACACTGCCGTCCCGGGGCCGGGGCGGCAGTTTTGTTTTGGGGCGACATATCATGATTGCCAGAGTTGTATGACTGAGCCAAATTGTTTAGTCAGGAACTTAGTGTGATGATCAAACTCCGGTTTGTCTTGATGTCTAAACCAGCCAACCTGACTAATTTCCTGGGTATCGCTGATATGGACAGGTCCATACCAATCGACTGCTCTGATAATGACATGGCGCCAATATGTTCCAAATGGTGTTTGTCTGTCGTAGATGAGTATGATTTTTGCTTGCGTGAGCATTAGGCCCGTTTCTTCACGTAGTTCACGCCGCCCGGCCGCGAGATACGTTTCACCGTCCTCGACCTTACCACCAGGTATTTCATATTCATCATCCTGAATCAAACGCCGACTCTGTACACACAATAGGCGACGATTCTTTTCCACGATGACTCGAGCCACCGTGCCAGTTACTCTCCGTAGCATGGTTTCCTCTCTCAACGTTTCGCAGCTACCGTATCATGTTCGGGTCGTTAATACAATTAAGTTTTGCCGAGGCCGTGCCCCGGCAGGTCAAAAGCCTGGGAGAAAGCTTCGTCTAGGGACGACTTAGGCCAAATAAAGCTCCGCCTAGGCCTTGCCTAGGCAAATTTAACTTTATAGCGCTTGCATTTATACTATAATTTAGTACTATTATATAGTAATAACTAAATAATATGACCACTATCACTGTGCCTTTAAATACTAAGCAAATTGAACACCTTGATGCACTTGTGGATGATTTTGGGTCCACTCGGGCGGGAGTGATGCGGAAGGCTTTAGAGCTGTTGGCTGAAGAAGCTGCCATTACATCTATTTTGAAGTCAGAACAAGAGTATCGTGAGGGCAAGGTATTGCGAGGAGATACTCGTAGTATTTTGCTGGGTCTTAAATAGTAGCAACATGTTTGAAATTGTCATCTCAAAGCAATTCGCCCGACAATTTAGAAAATTTGATAATCACCTCAAAGAAGAAGTTGTCGAAAAACTGGAACTTTTAAAAAATCCAACTAATCACCAATCATTAAAAGTGCATAAATTGAATGGTCGGTTGGCTAATAACTACAGTTTTTTTGTAAATTACAAGATACGAATAGTTTTTTCCTATCCTGTTCCGACAGAAATACTCCTGCTTTTAGTCGGCTCTCATGATGTTTATAACTAAGATCTAAGATCCGATAGGCAAATAAGCTCCGACTAGGACTCTCCTAGGCAAAAAGAGTAAGAGCTATATCCCTATTGTATCCAAACTAATTTCGATGGCGGTGCCGACTTGCGAGAGTATGGGTGCTGGAACTGCACCGAGGCGTTTTACTAATCGGGCTTTATCGATGGTACGAATTTGATTGAGAAGGACCAAGGAATTATTTTTTAGTCCGATGGTTGCGCTGGTCTTAATGAGGACTTCGGTGGGGTAGATTTTTTCCCCTGATATTGCGGTTGTAATGGCAGCTACGATAGTGACGGGGCTGTAGGTATTGGCGATATCATTTTGGATAATTAGAGCGGGGCGGGTTTTGTTTATTTCCGAACCAATCGTTGGGTCAAAATTAACGAGCCAAATCTCGCCACGCTTGGGCTTTTTTGTTTTGGTTACGGTTTGTTTTGCCATACTGATTCATCAACATGAAACCACTGGGCGGCTATATCAGTATCACGATTAGTATTTCGCAAGGCACCTTCTTTAAGTGATTGTCGTAACTGTTTTTTTCCTACAGCATCAACATAAAAATGTACCGCCTGATCAATAAATCGACTGCGGTCACCTGGCTCGGTTAGCGCATCAATTTTTTCTAGGGTAGTTTCCGGAAGTGAGATGTTCACTCTTTTATTGGCAGTTGTTGTAGTCATAACATAATCATACACACGTTTTGTGTGTATGACAAGTCTTTGTACATATAACTCCGAAGGACCGACAAAGCTCCGCCTAGGACTCTCCTAGGCAAACCATAGTTAGAACAAAATCCTAAAAACCGCGGGATGGTATCTCCGAAGGCCGGGCCTTCGTAAGTTTATAGTCATGGGCCGGAAACTGTAAGCAGAATACATATACCGCGGTATACTAATTGAAAGATCATTGGGTCTTTTATTCACATTTTTAGAAAATGTGATTTTAGGATAATACAATATAAATATATATGAATATGAAAATAAATACGGGGGGCCAAAATATTCCGCATAATCAGCCAATGCCTCGCAGGGTTGCGTCGCGGATGGAAGGGGTGGTGAAAAATCGCGGTACGCAGATGGTTAAGAAGCCAAAAGGGGGGTAGGGAATGAAATAAAAAAGCAGCGCTGAGGCGTTATGTAGTAAAGCTGAAATTTGACATATATACCAAAATATATATTATGGTATATATGGCTACACAAAATACGGCGACAATCTTAAATATTAAAACAGACAAGAAGCTCAAAGCTGAGGCTAAAAAAGTGGCTGATGATATGGGGCTTACGCTTACAGCGGTAGTTAATTCTATGCTCAAGCAGTTTGTTTTAGAAAAAGAAATCACTTTTTCGTCTAAAGTATATGAACCTTCACCGTATTTGATAAAAGCTCTCAAAGCTGCTGACGAAGAATATACGTTGGGGAAAGTTAAGAGGTTTTCTTCTGTAGAAGCGATGCAGGCTGATCTAATGAAAAAATAATATGGAAGTTGCGTACAGTAAAAGCTTTAAAAAAGATTTTGCTAAGATGCAAAAAAAAGCTCAAGAACAGTTTTTCGAGCGTCTCTCTTTGTATCTAGCAAGTCCGCAACACCTACTCTTGCATGTACATTCGCTTAATGGTGCATACCAAGGCTATCAAAGTTTTAATGTCACTGCCGATATACGAGCTATCTTTACTTTTCGTGATAATGGGGATGTTTTGTACGTAGACATGATCGGGACTCATTCCCAGTTGTATAAGTGATTGATTACGCATTAATTTTGAGGACCGACTTTCAAAAATGGTTTTTTATATATTCGCGCCGTCGAATTCGGTTACTTTGATTTGGGCGAGGTCGAAGTTTTCGAGACAATTGAGGTTGACTATGGTCATGTAGTATCTCCGAAGGCCGGGCCTTCGTAAGTCTTAAATTTATTTTTTACTTTCCTTTTAATTTTGGAGGCGATCCCTCAGGAAAGTGGAGGCCTTCATTCAAGCTCCGTCGAGGCGTCGCTTAGGCGAAATTGGGGTGAGCTTCCCAAGGGGGGATATTTGTGTATGATGGGCTGTAGATGAACAAATTATGGATGCTAAATACTTAGTGTCCAGTAAAACAAGGAGAAGAGTTATGAAAGTGATTACTTGCGGAGCTGCCTTTGATCCCTCTCAAGAATGGTGGAAATCTGTTGCTAGCACAACAAATCATCAACAGTTGATGAGTGTTTTAAAAGAGGGGGAAAACTACCACGTGGCAATTATTGATAGCGTTGTTGGCGGGGTTTGTTTAACAAAGGAGCTATCGTGTTTTAAGCGAGAGGTGCCGCAAACTATTTTTTTCGTGCGGTTCATAGGTTTGTGTCCCGATGCCATCCTTAAGTCGCTGCTGACTTTAGGGATTGATGGATACCTCATGGATAGTCCTTCATTTGAAACTGTTCAAGGACTTTACTCCCTGCGGTCTAATATCTTGACTGTCAATCTGGCCGACGGAAAGCAATTGCTCCTGTCAGAAAAAACAATTTCGTGTGACCAGGCAAAAATAAGGGTTACAGCAACAGAAGCTTTACTTCTCAGACGACTTATCTTGTCTCAAGGCCGGCCGGTCACTAGTAAAATGTTACAAGTTGTACTCGGATATAATTCGATTGCCCGAACCCAGACCGTACGTTCTCATATTGAGAGAATTAGAAAGAGGGCCTATGAAGCCGGTTTTCCGAGCATCATCGGCACACAGCCAAAAGCAGGATACTACATTGAGTGTCCGGCCGCTTGAAGCAACCTGAGGCAAGCCAGCCGGCTTGCCTCAGTTTCATTTTAAAGTTTGTTTTAACTCCATTGAGTCAAGAGTGGCTGTAGTTTAAGAATCTTGTGAATACAACTACAGAAAGGATTTTTGGACAGAACTTATTTGCCAGCCGTTTTATTTTTTTGTAATTGTATGTCTCCTGCCCGAATAATTGTAAACATAAGGTTATTAATTGCGTTATATAATTCTCTTTCTGAGGTCTCTAAGATGAGTGAACTGTAATCAGGAGTGATAGCTTCTTGAATCAGTCGGATTTTCTCAATGGTATTACTTTTATCGAGCTGTTCAGTAGGTGTCAAATTCGGAGTATTATTAGTAAGAAACTTGAATCGTTCTGGTTCTAGACAGCGGCGAGCAAATTCTAAATCTTCGGGATTACATTCTGCTTTTAAGCGTTCTTTTACAATCGGTCGTTCAAATCTATTTTTCATAATATCAATCAAGTTAAAATCATTTATGTAATCAGCTTATGCACTGGCGCCGTCGAAGTCGTTTATTTTAATATTTGAGAGATCAAAACCCTCGAGGCAGTTGAGGTTAATCATGTACATGTAATTACCGTTACCATCATGACCGTATCCGTATGATTGAACACCACACGTTTTACAAAATGTGTGATTAATGTGGTGTTTGTTAAAGTGGTAAGTTGTCTGTGCATCAACACCACGTAGTAAAGTAAAATCAGTAACCGGCGCAAAAGCCAGTAAGAAGCCTTTGCGTTTACAATGTGAACAGTTACAGCGCATGGCTTCGGTAAATTCCCCGTTTACGGTATATGCTACTGCGCCACAATGGCAACTGCCAGTATATGTTTTCATAATTGCATCATATCATAAGTAAATATTATGTCAGTAAATTTGGTTATAGAATTAGTCTGTATGTTAAGATGAAACTAATGGAAAAGATGCCGAAAAAGGAAAAACGGGAGGTAATTTCACTCGTGGAGCAGAAGCGGGTAGAGGCTTTGACGGCGGTGCTAGATGAGCTAGATACCCGTTTGCCCGCTGCACCAAAACGTTCGTTTGAATCAAATGGACGTGAGTACGCTCTGACATCGGCCGAAGACTGCATGTTAGCTTTTGCTCAACAAAACCGCGAAGCCGTCTCTGCGCTTTATACTGAAATATTGTCGCGTGATGATTATCGGGCGGAACAGGCAATGGTAAAACTTTTAAAGTTATTTGAAGCCTACGAGCGAACTGTGGCGCTTTATGCAGAATTAGTCAGCTACTATCCAACAGCGGCCGCACGCGTGACCGTAAAGCTCCCACCATTGTCTGAAATCGCCCGTCATGGTGCCCGGATGTGGGACAATATTAAATAACATATCGTTGGTAATAAATTTGTAACTGTTCTTTTAAAATATGACAATCGACTTTGATGCTGAAATTGTTGCTCACCTCGAGCAAGTTCGTCGGCTGCAAAAACCGTCGGGCGTTTTTACTGCCTCTGCCCATGATGTAGCCACTGGGTATGACAAAGCTTGGCTCCGGGATATTTACTTTATGACGCTAGGTTTCCTCGAAACTGGAGAAATTGAGGTGGTGCAAAAGGCTGCTCGAGCGCTGCTCGAAGTATTTGTTAAACACGAAGCCAAAATTAGTTGGGCGATTGAGTATCGTCCGCACGAAACCTGGCAGCGTATTCACGCTCGTTTTCATCCAGAAACTTTTGAAGAATACTGGGAAGAGTGGGGAAATAGTCAGAATGATGCCGTGGGTGAGGTGTTAAATATTATCGTTGAACTAGAAATTCGTGGTGCCAGTGTTGTTGAAACGGCAGAAGAACAAGCGGTGGTGCAAAAAATTATTGACTATTTGGTGGCGCTCGAATATTGGCAAGATCCTGATAATGGTATTTGGGAAGAGAACATGGAAGTGCACGCTTCGTCTGTGGGATCGTGTATTGCGGCACTCCAAAAAGCGGCGCAGATACCGTGGCTTATCGTCCCTGACGGCGCCATCACGCGCGGAGAGCAAGCACTGCGAGCGTTATTGCCCCGTGAATCAAAAAGTAAGTTTGCTGACCTGGCACTACTGTCCCTGATTTATCCTTTTGCTGTCACTACACCAGAAGAAACAGAAACAATTTTACGGAACGTTGAATATCATCTGACCCGTGAGCGCGGCGTGATTCGTTATAAATTTGATCGCTATTATAATCAAAATGAAGACGGATACAGTGAAGAAGCCGAATGGTGCTTTGGTCTATCGTGGCTCGCGATTATTTATGCAGAGCGAGGGGAGAGTGAGAAAGCTTGGTACTATCTCCGTCGCGCTAAAATGACTGTCACCCCAGCCGGCCAGGTGCCTGAACTTTACTATTCTCATACTGACATTCCCAATGACAACACCCCATTGGGTTGGGCCGAGAGTATGTACGTTGTTGCTCTACAAAAAGTAAAATTATTGGAAGCAGAGTCGAATCGGAAATAATTGCCGTACTCATACGTAGTAGTAAGTATGACAAAAACAGCTATTTTCGCAGGAGGATGTTTCTGGGGTGAGCAGTGACTAAATGTCACTGCGCAAGAGGTTACCAGCTCGTTTGAAAAACGAGCGATAACCTGAACAGGTTCTGTAAGAACTGGAAGAGCTTGTAATGCAATAAAAATCTATGACAAAAACAGCTATTTTCGCAGGAGGATGTTTCTGGGGTATGGAAGACCTCTTTCGGGATCTCCATCCCGGCATCCTAACTACCGAAACGGGTTACACCGGTGGTACCAATGAAAACCCTACCTACGAAAATCATCCCGGCCATGCCGAAGCATTACTGGTGGAGTATGATGATGCAAAAATTGCGTACACAGAATTACTAGATTTCTTTTTCCGAGTGCATAATCCCACCACCCTTAATCAGCAAGGAAACGACCTGGGCACGGCTTATCGTTCAGCGATTTTTTATCAAGATGAAAGCGAACGCGTAGCCGCTGAATTATTTATTGATCTGGTAAATGAATCAGCTCGTTGGGAGGCTCCTGTAGTCACCACGCTCGAACCGTTCACTAGATTCTGGTCAGCCGAAGACTATCACCAAGATTATTTACAAAAGAATCCACATGGATATACCTGCCACGCAATTCGATTTGAGAGCTATTTAGTGTAATTTTGGAGTATAGGGATGGCTAAACCTTACAGGTTCTGTCCACTCATTGGACTTTTTATCTCGCTTCGCTCATAAAAATCCTCAATGAGTCTTGCGAAATGCTCCCAGCATTTCTCACCTGCCATGCCATCAGGTTTGATAGTTATTTAACCTAAAGTTAGCAAGACAAGGTGGGTGAAACTGTTGTATTATATAGATATGTTAAAAACCATCTATGTACTAATTGGTATGGCATTACTGGCAGCTGGTATCAAGTTCTGGCTTTTGTCTCAGGCTACGATAGGTATGCCAATTGAAGAAACTGCTATGTGTACGATGGAAGCTCGGCAGTGTCCAGACGGTTCGTACGTGGGCCGCACTGGGCCTAAATGTGAATTCGTTTGTCCGCCTACTCCTGATTTTGTAACCACTATGACAGCGGAGATTGCCGCCAAAGCAGATGTTATTACTGTTGCAACACCACTCATAATGAATGAAGTTATTTCACCCTTGACTGTCATAGGGGAAGCGCGCGGGTGGTGGTTCTTTGAAGGCAGCTTTCCGGTGATGTTAACTGATTGGGATGGGATGGTAATCGCTAGTGGGGTGGCTACGGCACAAAGCGATTGGATGACTGAACAATTTGTTCCCTTTGAAGCCACTCTCAACTTTACCAGCCCATATATTGCTGGTTTTAAGGAAAACGGTAAATTGATTTTGAAAAAAGATAACCCCTCTGGACTGCCCGAAAATGACGACTCACTGGTTGTTCCAGTGAGATTTGCACCCTAGGGGCTGTCCCTCATGCTGGCTCTGTCGTATAATAGATATATTACAAACATAATGTATACCAACGTGTAATTAATTCTTTTGCATTTTTGTTACTCATTAATCAATACCACTATGGCCAAAGGCGAACTGCGACATAAAAAAGAAGCAAAAAAACCAAAGAAAGAAAAAATCAAAGACATCTTGATTTAATTAAAACCACCCACCCACCCACCCACCCACCCAGCTATCTCGGTAGCTGGGTGGTTGGTTTTTGTTATACTAGATATATACCCAGTAATAAATTTTTATGAAAAACATCTATTTGATAATTGGAGTTTTAGTGATTGGTGTTGTAGCGTTTTACCTGTGGCGTGGCGATTTGGTGCCCGAGACTGATGTAAATGTGCTTAATACCCCAGCTGTAGATGAGATATCTGCGGTGCCAGAAGAACCCGAAACACTAACCGGTAGTGATACCTTTGCTAATTTGTTTAAATTGGGCCGGACTCTAGAATGTACTTTTACCTTTAAGGATGATGAGATTGCTACTGCCGGCACGGGATTTTTTGAGGGCACTAACATGCGAGTTGATTCAATGTACGTAGGTGATGACAAAACAACTTATACTTCTAATATGATTAGTGATGGTGCAATGATGTATCTTTGGTCAAAAACAGCAGACGGTGATATGGCTGTAAAAATGGCTGTACCCAAAGACGGGGTGACCAGTAATACCGAACCGGTTGATCAGTCTCGTGGTGGTTTGAATCCACAATCCAAAGTGACCTATGATTGCAAGCCATGGATTGTCGACGGTTCAGTCTTTGTGCCACCAGCTGATTTAGATTTTATGGACATGACGGCCATGCAAAATAAAATGATGGGTGCGCCACCTCTACCCAGACAGTAATGCTGTACTGCAATAATTAATTTAGCTGTACACAGTTGCTGTGAAGACAGATTATCTGTTGTGGGGTAGACTATAAATAACAGGAGGCCGACACCCATTACGGGTGCCGGTCTTTCCGTTGTATTAATAAAGTAGTTCTCCACAAAAACCATGTTTAATAAATCAGTTGTCCAAACCAAAACCCAAATCGCCAGTCTCATCTTCGCCTGTGCGCTAGCTGTTATTAGCTTTAGTAGTTTAGCGACCGTGGCAGGCGCGCAGCAGAATCCGGCAGAAAATACATTGTCTGCTCTGCAGGCGCAAATTGCTTTGTTGATGGCACAGATTGCCGCCCTGCAAGGCGGTGGTACAACTACACCACCACCCACGTCATCTCCGGCAAAAGTTTTTGCCGTTGGTGCTTCCGTTCAGCCGACAGCGAATATTAGAGTGCGTACTCAGCCTGGTCTGACTAGCCCGATTATCGGCACCGAGAATATCAGTAGTAGAGGCATAGTCTCTGCTGGACCAGTAAAAGAAGGTGGCTATAACTGGTACAAAGTTGATTTTAAAGCCGGTTTTAGTGGCTGGGTGACAGGTTGGTGGTTACAAGCTGCTACTGCAAACCTTGATCAATATAATTGTGTACCGGGCACTTCATGTCCAGGAAGCGTTTTGGATAGTAATTTACAGCCTTCAGTAAAAGAAATTTCTAGTATTGCCCAGAAAGACAGTAGATTTGCAGGTTCAAAGGGTATTTCTATAATTGGTAGTTTTGAAGTAGAAATCACTGCTCAAGATAGCCCGCTTTATGTGAATCCAAATACATTTAATATTTTTCCTTCTGTTGGTGAAAAATCATCCGCCACAGATAATCCAATGCTCTCGAAAACAGTTACGAGTAATGCACAAAAAAGTGGTGTGTATTACTTTGTTGGTGAGGGAGAATCTAGAACGTTCAAAGTCACGTATGAGTATTTTCCCCGTGAAAAAGGCACATACGTAATGATTATGCAAAATTTTGATTTTGCAATCACAGCAGTGGGTCGACCATTCACTCATGAACTTTATCCAAATCGTCCCCAGTCAAACGAAGTTCTGTATTTTTCTGAACCAACAACCTTGCCGTACGTAACAATCACAAATATCACCAGTGGCTTGATGCCAATTATTTCTGGAAATACTGAAGAGCGTGTTACTACGCTTGGTCTCTCAATCGCGGGTCCTTCAGGAGATAAAGTGTACGGTAGTGGTGTCATTCCAGTAACGAAAGGTAAATGGTCGCATATAGTAGGTACTGCATTGCCAAATGGTATCAACGAAGTTGTTGTCTATGCAGATAAAAAAGAAGTTGCTCGTAAGAAATTTAATGTTGGTGAGCCAGTTCCTGTAGTAAAACCAACGCCGCGATTTAATGGAGTGACTTATCCAGTAGGTACTTCAGTAGCTGCAGTATCAGCGGTGTTTGCTTCACCAAAGACTCCTTCAACAGGGCCAGTTATCATTGGATACATTAAATGGGGTGAAGCCGGTACCGCAACCCAAACTGTGTCAGCGATTCCTGCCGGTACTCAAACAACGGTTGAACTAAAACATACTTACAAAACTGCTGGTGATTACCTCATTACCCTCATTGGTCTTGACGGAAAACTTGTGACCCAAAAAGTTACCGTTACCCTGCCGCCGGTAGCAGTAGCTCAACCCACTTGTACTCTCACGGCTACTCCAGCTAACATTAGAGCCGGACAGCCTGTTACTTTGACCTGGACAACGACCAACGTAAAAACTGCTTCAATCAATAATAGTATTGGTGTCGTAGCGCCCAAAGGGACAAAGATTGTGACTCCCGGCAAAACTACCACTTATCAACTATTGGCTGTATCGGCAACTGGTGTCGCTGTCACTTGTGTGAAATCAGTAGCAGTACTAGCAATGACTACGGCTGCAGCCTCTTCAACTGGTCTCGTTAAAGGTGCGGCCACGGTGGATCATTTAGCCGAAATTCAAGTTACCCTAACAAATATCCAAAAGATTTTGTCTGAGCTAGAATAGACGGATCAGCCTAAACAAAAACTCTCGCCTTTAACTGCGAGAGTTTTTGTTTGTCTGACGTTCACATTTGGTCAAAAGTAGTGTATGGTATGACCCTATGTCACGAATGGATGGACTCGTCGTATTTAGCGACGTCTCATACGAATATGATGCTACTCGCCCCATTTTAAAAGGCGCGAGTTTTGTGGTACGTCGGGGTTCCAAGCTCACGCTCATGGGGCAAAACGGGGCGGGCAAAAGTACTATTTTTGCGCTCATTACCGGCTTGCTCAAAGTAGACGAAGGGGACATCAATCTCCAGCCACGAACAACGATTGCCATTTCTCGGCAAATTATTCCCCGGCCGGAACTGGAACTCACCGTGCGCGCTTTTTTTGAAAAGTGTTTTACGGAAAAAATGTACGACATTGATCCGAAAATTGATGAGGTGTTAGAGATTGTGAATCTGACACCAACCGACAAAATGAAAGACGAATTCAAAGAACGCATCATTGGTAGTTTTTCTGGTGGACAACAGGCCAGGTTGCTCCTCGCGTCAGCCTTGATCCAGAACCCGGATGTATTATTGCTTGATGAGCCGACGAATAATCTCGATGTAGCGGGAATCGATCACCTGACAGAATTCCTCAAAGAATACAAAAAGACCGTGATGGTGATTTCGCACGATGCTGATTTCCTCAATTCGTTTACTGATGGGGTGCTGTACCTCAATGTCCAGAATCGCCAGGTAGAACAATATAATGGTAACTACCACGGTGTGCTCCGTGACATCGCTGCGCGAGTAGAAAAAGAACAACGTCAAAACGCCCAGCTCGCCAAACAAATTCAAGCGGACAAAGACAAAATTAACTACTTTGCCAACAAAGGAGGTAAGATGCGTTTGGTCGCCAAACGAATGCGTAATGAAATCGAAGAAGCCGAGGATAATAAAGTTGATGTTCGCAAAGAAGATAAAACTATTCGTCCGTTTACAATCGAGCTCCAGCCCGAGGTCCCTGTTGACGTAGTTAAGTTAACCTCATACAAAGTTATTCGTAACCACGTACCAAAAGACGTCGAGTGCAACCTGGTGTTAAAGCGCGGCAGTCACCTGCAGATTATTGGACCAAACGGCATTGGTAAAACGACGTTGCTCGAAGCGCTCGCCTCGGGACACGCCAAAGGGGAGCAGGTGGCCGCGGATGTTAAAATTGGCTACTACCGCCAAGATTTCTCGAACCTCGAGTTTGATAAAACGGTCTTTGAAACCCTGATGGATTCTATGCCAAAGAAAGTTGAAGAAGATATGCGTTCGATCGCCTCAGGTTTCCTGCTATTTTCAGATGTAATGAAAACTCGAGTAGGAAACCTCTCTGAGGGTCAGAAAGGATTAGTGGCGTTTGCAAAACTAACCATGGAACGCCCCGGACTACTTATTCTCGACGAACCAACCAACCACATCAATTTCCGCCACATTCCAATTATCGCAAAAGCTTTGGATGAATACAAAGGCGCGATGATTTTGGTATCTCACGTTCCAGAATTCGTCGAACAGATTCGCATCGATGAGGTTCTGGATCTTGCCAAGGCAAAATAACGACTGCGGTCGTTATTTTGTTCCTGATTCGTCCCAGGTTGGCTTCGACTGTATTCTTACTAACTCAAGAGTTGTCGTTCCAGAACTTTGTCCTAGGGAGGGACAAAGTTGGAACAAAGCAAAATCATACAACCTTTGGTCTATACATAAGACTGGGTGGCTTCGACTGTATTCTTACCAACTCAAGAGCTGTCGTTCCAGAACTTTGTCCTAGGGAGGGACAAAGTTGGAACAAAGCAAAATCATACAACCTTTGGTTGTTGTTTTGCTTTTGCTATACTGTATGACATTAATGATAGCAAACTCGGTATGAAAAAAATTATTTTAATCATGGTGGTGTTGGTGATTTTGGTGGGGGGAGTTGGGGCAGGGGTTTACTTTGGCGGACTGGTTCCGTCGGGTCTTTTGAAATCATTGACGGTATCTGCTCCCGCACCACAACCGTTACCAGTGACTGAGGTTCAACCCGGAGTGTCTTTTGCGGGACTGGCTCTGGCTGTGCCTGATATGAATGGGGTAACGACGACACTTGATTTATTATCACCGACTTCGCGGCGTGATTATCCGATGGGCCGATTTAAAGACGTTGATTCTGGTGCAGTAGGTAATCTCGTTATGTACGATGAGTACGCTACGACCTACGAGAATGGCCTCCGAGCAGTCCCGATTTCGGTTAGTACTACAACCGGTGCACAGTTATTTTATCTTGCCGTGCTGACAGGAGAGGATATGAAGCAAGCCACTACGGTTCCTCTGGGTACGAATATAAAAATCATGGGGGTAGCGCGAGCTGGTAGTCAGGCAACGGTCACCTATCTCATTCACGACCGCGATCAACAATTTGAAGAGACACCGAGAATCACCACGGCTACTATTGTTGATATAGTTAAAGGATCTGTACTGCAGGCTGGACGTAATCCGGCCGCCGAGACCATAATAGTGATTAAAAACTTTGCTCCAAAATATCGTTGGGTAGAGACAGTGGCTGATGATGGTTCTAAAACGATACCAAGTATACCTGACAAATTCTTCCTAATTTTTGATGCGAACCGGGTGACGTTCCAGACGGACTGTAACACTGGCGGCGCTACATTTACCAGTGGTACTGGCTCGTCAACCGCTTTTGTAGTTGACGCAATTGCTACCACCAAAATGTTCTGTAGTAGTAGCGAGGAAGGACCGTACTTTGCTATGTTCGAAAAAGTAAAAACATATAACTTAAAACCTGACGGCACTCTGACACTTAAATTTTCCGGCAGTGGCGCTATGACCTTTGCGCCCGTCATACAAAAAACTGAAACCGACTCAACTCCCGAAACGGACACGGCTACTACCTCGTAATACGACAGTGCTCATTTGTGCCCAAGTGTTTTTTGTCGTGCTACCATAGAGGTATTACTCTCTAATCATTTGGTATGGTAGTTATTTTATTGCTGGCTGTGGTGGTGTTATATGTCTGGGTATTACGACTCGCTGACCGGGTCAATCAGCTCGAGTCAATGGCCGCCCGGCCTCAAGTAACTGATGCCCAGACAAATCAGCCGACAATACCCGAGTCATATGGGAAAAATAAGCCACCGGCTTTTGATATTCATGAACTGAGTGTGCCAGTGCCAACCGTTGTCCAGGCCACCGCTATGTCGACACCCGCGCGGATGCCGCTGCCACAATTTTCGCCGCTGACGGTTGTCCCTGCGCCGACACCGATGTCGACCCAAACCAGTGCAGATACGGTACCAAATGAATTTATTATATATACGTGGTTTAAGGAACAGACCCTGATTAAAATTGGCGCCCTGATTTTCTTTTTGGGTGCAGTCTGGTTTGTGAGTTACGCGATTAGTCAGGGTTGGATACCGGTGTTTGTACGAATTTTACTCGGACTGTTGGTAGCGCTAATTATTTATGCACTGGGTGTGTGGCGTAAGTCGCAAAATGAAGGGCAGTACATCGTACTAACAGTTCTCGGTACGGGTATTGTCCTCGTGACGGTCTATTGTGCTCAGTTTCTGTTCGGATTATTTGTGGCGCCAGTTGCCCTCGTGATTATGGTGGCGAGTATTGCCTATACTGTCTATGTGAGTATTGAAACCAAAACAGAATGGTTGGCGACAATGAGCGCCCTGGCTGGTTTTGTAGCTCCGTTTTTGATTGGGGTCACTAATCCCGATATGACGCTCTTGATGTTTTATCTGTTTGTCTTGGCTGCCAGTTTTGCAGTAGTGACGTTTTTTACCCAGTGGCGAGTGGTACCGCTGGTATTGGTTGTGGGAGTGAGTTACTTTCAGCTCTGGGCACTTTCTATCCCGTTATTTCCACTCTTGTGGTTTAGTATGATTCTGTTTGCTGGGTTATTTCTTGCCATGACAACGGTGCGTTTAAGTCGGAGTCAGGCGCCGCAGCCAGCTGATATTTTCGCCCTCGCCGTGAGTGGTAGTATGTATACCTATGGCGCACACACTTTAGCCTACTCGAGCAGTCTCGCGTTATTTGTAGCGGCGTTTCTGCTCGCTGGAGTGGGATATGTGTTATCTGGTAATCAGGTGTCTAAACGAGTAGTGTCTGTGTACGTTTGTTTTGCGAGCGTGGCCTGGGTCATCGGAACTTGTTTCTTGCTCACAGGTTTCAGTTTGTTGTTTGCTCTGACTATTGAGGTCTTGGGAGCGTTTCTGATTTTAACTGATTTGCGGCTGTCTGCTCGGGCGGTGTATATATCAATGTGGGCGTTTGTGTTACCGATAGGCGCTTCTATTCCAGTCATATTCTCTGATCGTTGGAGTGAGGGAATTTGGCACTTGGATGCGCTGGCGACTGTGACGGTCGCGCTTGTCTTGACGTTTGCGACGTTATGGGTACGAGAGCGCCCGCTGCTTTTAGCAGAATCATGGGCAGGGGCAGTGTCTGCGACGTTGGGTCTGACTGGGTTTGTGTACACCATAGTTCTCTTGGCCCAGATTGCCCGAGCCACAAGCGTTTCAAGTGAAGTGTATATGTATGTGCTCTGGGGGGCGTTTATTTTCGGGTGTCTCTATTATGCAATTATTCGTAAGTTACCCCAAATGTGGATCACGGTAGCTTTCTCGGCGCTTTCGCTACCGCTTGTGGTTAGCATAACGTCATTTAACGCTCTAGGGTGGCTCGACAGCGCCTTGCATCCGGCAGCAGTTGGTGTGTATGCCACCTGGGCTCTACTATTGTGCACAATGCTTACCCTCAAAGTCTGGTATAGCGAGAGTCGGCTCGCAAGTGCGCGACAAATTTTACTGACATCGAGCATTGTACTTTTGGGGTACAGTTTAGCCGTCATTGCCCTGGTGTGGTATGCGCTAACGCCGGATCCTATAGCCAATGTGCTGACGTACGTCACGTATGGTCTAGTGGTCTACCTGGCAGCACTGTGGTGGTGGCAACAGAACCAACCGCTCCCGTGGGTACAGTACGTCACGAGCGTGGGTATTCTCCCGGTACTCTTGTCGACAGCTTCACTTGATAGTAGTGGGTGGGGAACGAGTGTAGTGCACCCCCAGGCTGCTGGTTTGTATGTGATGACGGTGCTGATCAGTCTGATGGCTCTCCGGTATCTCACCTATCGTGGTGACGACAACAATCCAGAAGAGACTACTCGGGCACAAAACTGGGGTCGTGGCCTCTGTATCCTCGCTGGGATATATGGCGTGAGTATTGTGTGGTTGGTCACACATACGCTCTCTGCAACGAGCGATATTGCGGTGACGATTGCGCTCTTTGTGTACACCGTAGCCGGATTAGGTCTCTATGTGCTCGGCAGTAGTCATGGCCGTCCTTTTATAAAATACGCTGGGATGTCTCTTCTGATTCTAGTAATCGTCCGTTTGGGATTATTTGAAATCTGGTCGATGGTTATTTTGTGGAAAATTGTCACGTTCCTTGGTATCGGTCTCTTGTTCATGGTGGCTGCACTGCTGGAAAAAAAGAACTAACGGAGTATCCAATAGGACCTCCCCAAACGGTGAATGAAGAAAAGGGCGCGTAAAACGTGACATCAAGTCACGTTTTACCTATTCTGAATTTATGTCCCGATTTTCTCTCTCCTAGAGAAAATCGCTGGACCGCACTTCCTGCCT
>JAYTKW010000023.1:0-9986 GCA_043729945.1 Candidatus Kaiserbacteria bacterium
TCCGCAGTTATATCCATTTAACTACCGGGACGATGGCGCGGCGAGCAAACTCGCCTGGCCACACAATAACAGAAAATGGAGTATGAGGAAACAGTGAATCAAGAGCAGGTACTCATTGCACCAATACGTACGTTTGTAGGGATCTAGGGACTCAGTTGGGGAATGTCGTTTACGTCAGTAGCGTCTCCTGTTGGTACCGGCGTGGGGACGGACAAAATCTCGTCAATTTTTTTAGTGGTAGTAGCGGAAATTATTTCAACTTCACGTGTGCTAGTGGCGCTGGTCGAAGTGGCGAGGGAGACGGGCGGGGTACGAGTCCCAATAATTTGCTGGTACGTTTTTGCCTGTTTTGTATACCATTCAATAGCGGCAGCCACGTTGGCTGCCTGATACGGGACAGCCGTTTCTTGGACAGGTACGACCGTTGTCAGGGCGGCGGTATAGGTTTGATACAAAAAGATATTAAAGATCACACCGCCCACGACCGCAATAGCTGTCACCAAAATACCAATCCCCCACTCTCGCATGGGGTGCATGATATTAGAATCAGGAATACCGTTGTCTCGTCGGACAATGTGTTTAACCATTTTGGTGATTTCGGTTGTGTCTATCATGGTGTAAGTGTTATCAAGAGACTGACCTGGCCCTGGGTGGCTGCAGTAGCCGCATCTTTTGTCATGGTAACGGTGGGAATCTGTTTGTGATACGGCACATTTTCGAGTAATGTGAGAAACTTTTTTGCGGCGGTCGTCTCACCTCCAAATGATAACCCGACCGTCAGTACCCCTGGCGTTGTTTTTCCATCAACGGTGGTGGCTGGCGTCACAGATAAATTAGTAGTCTGCAGTCGTACCCCCATAGCGAGCGCCGCCGCCTCCAGTTGTGAGATAAACGTTATGGTTTCTTTCTCAGTAATAAAGTATGTAAGCAACATCGCACGATCACTGGCCGAAGCCTCAACTAATCTGGTGACATTAGTATACGCTGCCTCTTTTGCGACATGCTCGGCGATAGTGATTTTAGCTTGCTCTAATTTTGAGCCTTGGATATTTACAATATATAACATCAGTGCCAAACCCAGGGTCACTCCCAGGGCGAAAATAAGCGCAAGTACAAGATTAGTAGTAGTTCGTTTTGTCATGGTGTAGTTTGCGAAGATGACGATACAGACAAATCAATAGAAAATATCAGGTCTTTATCCTTGATCAGTGCCGAAATAGGTAGCACTACTTCTCTAAAATACGCATCTGCTTCGAGGGCATCGCGGAATGAGGCCAGGGTTTGTCTGGTATCAGCCACCCCCGATAGTTTGAAAGTTCCCCCAGTTGGCGTATGTGTAAAAGAAATAGTTTGTAGCTTAACGTCTGTACCCGCTAGCCGCTCTATCACAGCCGCGTACGCTGAAAAAGATGTGGTACTGGCGACCTGCATCAAGAGCTCCGCCTGTTCGCTTGCTGCCTGCAGTTGCGCTGCTGAGGAATCAAAGGTGGTAGCCATGCCAGCGGTGTCAGACATCTGTTCACCCAAGGTAGTAACCTGTCCATGAATGAGCATAAACGTCGGCAAGAGCAGTACTGCCACAATAAAACAACCAGTTCCAAAAAGTAACAACCAGACAGTGATTACCCGCACCCAGTATTCACGGACGATACTTTTACGGGCAGATGGCGGAATGAGATTTATCATACGGTACGTTTTAAGGCCAAGCCAATAGCGGTGGCATAACCATACGAGTGAAAGAGATCGATAGGTGGAATCACCGTATCAAGCGAAAACGCATTTTGCCAAACATTTGCGCGAGATGTTTCTACCCCTAAGGTTTCAGTAAAATATTCGGGGAGACCTTTTAGGTTGGCACTCCCGCCGCAGAGAATCAATGAACTGATTTGACGATCAGCGGGTTTGTAGTCAGCGGCATGCCAGTAGGAAATGCGGGCGGCGATTTCATCCTTGATAACTGAGATGGTTGAAATTAAGGCTTCATAGCTACGGGTGTCATTTACGCCACGGATGAGGCCTTGGGTATTTTTTATAATGGTAATTTCTGCTTCACTGATATTGCCAAGTTCCTTACGGAGGATCTCCGAGAGCTGATTACCACCAAAATCAATCGTTGAGGTGTACATCAGCACACCATTTAGCACTATCCCGATACCGGTACGGGTTTTACCAAAATCAACTAATATATGTGCCCCTGTGGCCCCCCTCGGTAACACCGATCGGACCATTGCCTGGGCTTCAACTTCAAATGAAAGAGGCGTCAGTCCAGCGGCCATACAGGCATCATAATAATGTAAAATTGTTTCGCGCGAATAGGCTGCCACTACAACCCGCAGACTCCGATCGGTGGTTTCGCTTTTGAGAATGTCATAATCAAAAAAAGCTTCCCGGGCTGGAATCGGTACATTTTCCTCAAGTCTAAATTCCAGCAAGCTCCGGATTTCTTTGGCCGGAGTCGAGCGCTTGATTTCAGTTTCAAAGAGATACGCCTTTTCTTCGGGCAGTGACACCCGGATATAATCGGCTTTGGTTGTTTGTTTAAATTCAGACAAAACTGCCGCCAACTGTTTACCATCGAGCACTTCACCTCGATTCAGTACCCCATCAGCAATCACTACCTCACCCCATAATTCGAGCTGGCGTTTCGAGGCATGATGCGTCGTCGGAGTAAAGCGGATATATTTCAGTGACGTATCAGAAATATCGACCCCGGTACTCGGCATCATCATATACGTCGGGGGTGGGATGATTTTTTCGAAACGAGAAAGGACAGACATTATCTATAGTATACCGTGTCGTACGAAGACAGACGGCATAACAACCCACAGGCAAACACTTCTTATCGCACTGTTGCGCCCGCTACGAGTGGTGTTTGTGGGACGAGCAATGAAAACGTATCTTCAGTTGCAGCTGCCATGATCATCCCCTGACTCTCGAGTCCAGCAATAACCTTGGTTTCAAGATTAATTAAAAACGGCGACTGTACCCCAACGAGCGACTGCGGATCCTCAAAAAACTTTCGAATCCCCGACAAAATTTGGCGCGGTGCTTCCCCACCAATATCGACGGTGAGCTTGAGTAATTTATTTGAATCGGGCACCAATTCAACTGCCGTAATTGTTCCGATAACAATCTGTAGTTTTGCAAAATCATCGTAGGTAATAGTATCCATATAATTTATTTCTGTTTAGTAATGTAGGCATCAAGAATAAGGGCAGCCGCCGATGCGTCAGTATTTACCGTGCGCCCCTGCAACTGAATCGCCGCCTGGGTCGTGTACTGTTCCGGCTGCAGGTGAATCGGCAGTCCAACCGCGAGAGTGAGGTCGAGCATCAGTTCCTCGGCCGCAGCGTGAACAGTGTTCGGTTTTCCATCACGGTTGAGTGAATAGCCCAGCACTATCTCCCCTACTTTTTCTTTCGCAATGAGTTTCTCAATTGTTGCAAGGAGCTTGGCGTCAGTCGACACCACACTATGTGGAAACGCCATCACCCCCGATTCATCAGTCAGCGCCAACCCCGTTTTCTTTGATCCATAATCAATACCTAATAATCGCATGAGTCTATTGTAGGTGATTTGGCGCGGGTTGGCAAAGGAATGGGCAGGCTCTCATGATGCATTGGCTGGGTCAACTATCCTCAAGCAGGCATGTAACTAGACTGTATCGTTTTTTGACCACTCACCTCCCCACTTTAATTTTAATTGCTCAATCCTCTCCAACAGAACGGGGTGATGGATAAAATGTATTGAATACCTTAAAAATTCTTCAAACAAAACGATGCCTTGGGTTTGTTCATACTCTAACGCTTTCTCTACCGCCTGATATTTATCGAGTTGCCGACCAAAGTCAGCTACTGGGTCGCTCGAAAGTTCAAAACGTAACCACAAGGCCATTATTTCTTCACCTCCTGGCAGTCCGTCGCAGATTTGCACTAATGCCTTTCGTTCATTTTCAAACTTTATTTCTTTTAATGCTTTTTGGGTATCGGGATTAAGTTCCAAAATAACTTCATCTCCATAGAATGCTTCTGGCCAGTCATGAACTTCTAACATATCGACAAGACCATCAAACTCCTCTTTTGTTAAAAACGGTATCAATTCTTCAGCCAGCATAATGAGTGCTTCGGTATGTTCTTTTACTGATTCAGGATTTTCAACACCCCGATTGACCCAGCCTGTTCTCTTCAAAGCTTGGAGTAACTGATAGACCATAGGTGCTACTTTTTCTCGCTTGAGCACTGATTTCTTGCCTGATTTCTTGCCTGATTTCTTGCTTTGTATTTCTTGATTCATTACAGCACTATAACAAAAGTCAGTCTTGTAATCACGCAAAATGCCGCTGCCCGGCTGTAAGTTATGCTCTCACCAGGAAGTTCGGTCAGGAGTCGACTATTTTCATAATCGCTCCGCTCTTTGAAAATATGTCGCTCACGACCCTGTCTCGCTTGCCTTCGGCATCACTCCGACTTTCGATTCCTGACGTAACTGTGCGCAGGCACAGTTACTGTGAGAGCACCAACAAAAACGGCACACCCTTAAAGGGGTGCTCGTTTTTGTACTGGTGCTCTCTCTCGGTCTCGGAAAATATACCAGCAAGCCTCGTAAGGGTAATTGAGCAAATCAAACTGGTGTTCAACAATGCCTCTCGGTAGGGTCTCATTTAAGCTAAATTTAACTCGTTTTTTATTGCTATTGTAGACAAAAAGTGTATTCTCTAGTCTAGAAAGGAGTACCCTGATGACAAAAAGCGTAGACGTCTACAATGCCCTGGCAGAGGGATATCTCCATGGCAAAACAACAGCATTGTTTCGTACAGTGCAATCCGCCCCAATAAGAAAATTTCTAGCGCAAGCCAGAGGCAGAGGAGAAGATCGCTGGTACTCAGAAATGAGTTATCTGATTGTCGGACCTGGGCCCGAAGGTAATGTCGAGGAATGGATCAACCAGGCCACCCTTGAGGATTCATATCTCGACGAGATGAATCCTCAAAACATCACGTTTTTGGACAATTCACCCGTTGCGTTAGAATTGTGTAGACAGTACGTCCATGAACAAGTGCAAAAGCGTCATGGTCATCCCCGGTGCGGCAATCTCGTTCTCGGTTCTGGTGAAGATATAAGAGAGAACACTCAACTGGGAAAATTTGATGTGGTGGTGGTGGCCGCCTTGTGTGACCACATGAACACTGAAAGATTTTTTGAGGAGGCATGGAGAATGTTGAAGGTAGGTGGATCTCTAATCACCTCGTTCCCAGCCGACGGTCTCAATCGAGTCGTCAGGGAGCAGTTGTATCGGATTCCGGCCAGCCATACCCGATTCAATATTGGCGGAGCGCCACATCTGGTCCCGTCTCGACTCATGACCAGCGATGATTTAAAACTACTGTACCGCCAGTACGGGTTTGAGGATGAGGATGCCATCAATACTTCAGCTGAAAGTGTCCCGGCTACAGAAACTATGAAAGGTACCCCTTTCTTAAGACAACAATTCTAAGTATTATACCTAAACTAATACAACGAATATGGCAAAACAAGGCTACCGAATTGCGAAGGAAATTAAAGATGAGGTTATCAAAAAGATACAAGCTGGTATCAGCGTAGCTGAAGCCGCTACCCAGTACGGCATCAGTGATAAAACTATTTATAACTGGCTCGGCACCAAAGCCCGCGGCACCGTGAGTATCCTTGAACACAACAAAGTGAAGAAAGAGAACGAGCAGTTGAAACAAATCATTGGAGACCTCACGATTAAAATGTCCCTGGACGCTAAAAAAGGGCTCTCCAGGGTTTGGTAATTGGTTTCTCTAGAACCCACCAGTACTACCAACATAGACAACCAGCCAAGGATTGGGAGACCAAGCAACTCATTGAAACAACTCTCCGCGATCACCCAAGTTATGGCCACAAGCGGTTAGCTATCCACCTGAAACTAAACAAGAAACGGATACTTAGAGTGATAGTGATGCAGTTATTTGGTATCAAGCCGTACCGGCGCATTACTCCTAAACTGTATAAAAAGCCCAAAGCTAGCGTCTTTCCTAACCTCTTGATGACGGAGTCACCACTGGGACCCGGTGATATTTATGCCAGTGATTTCACGTACCTGAAATACCACGGACGGTGGGTCTATGTGGCGACGGTACTCGATGTATTCACTAGAGAGATTGTTGGTGTCTCAGTATTAACTACTCACCATACACAACTGGTCTTAAACGCTCTAGGGAGCGCTGTGCTTAATCGTCCACCACCTCGCATCATTCACTCTGATCAAGGGAGTGAGTATACAAGTATGGACTATACCAACCTGGTGCAATCACTCAAGATTCAGCAGTCTATGAGTGCACCTGGTTGTCCGTGGGGGAATGGATACCAGGAATCCTTTTATAAAGGGTTCAAGTTAGATTTAGGTGACCCAAATCGGTTTGAGACGCTCGGTGAGTTGGTGGCGGCAGTGTATCAAACAATCAATTACTATAACCAAAAGCGAATCCACTCGTCTCTTAAACTACCGCCACGGTTGTTTAAAGAGCAACATGAGGTATCATTAATGGACTTAGAAAAGGTGTCTTAATTTTGGGGTACCTTCCATTATTTGTTTTGTACGATTTGAGAGTCAGTCTATTACATGCACAAAGTAAGAGTGACTATGATGAGATGATGAAGACTGTCTGTGAGAGACTAGGAATTCCAGAAGGTTCAGAATTTAATCTAATATATTCAACTTTGATTCAACAACTAATAGAAACTTTCAATAGTCTGGCCCGGAAACAATAAAACCCCTAATATTAGGGGTTTTATTGTTAGCTGGACTTACTGCTGTTTCTGAGGCGTTTAAGCCTCTCAGTAGGTCTCGCTAGACTGTGCAGAAATCCTTACCTTTGCGCGAACCTACTTTCAATCACGAAGTGATTGATTGCGTGCTTCGCACGCGCGGAGCGCGTAGTGGCTTTAGACTGAATCGTACGCTCGACGCTCCTGGTGATTCCAACGACGGCGCCTCGGGACGCTCGCTTCACTCGTGTCCAAAACCAAAAAACCTTCCTCATTTTTGCGTCCCTCCCCCGACCCCTTCCCGCTTTTTAAAGAAGGAAAGGTTTTTGGTTTTGGTTCGGCGTTTCGTCTTTCAAAAAGCTCCGTTCAATCTCCATCTACTTGAGAGCTTTCACTTCGCTTTCTTTCGCCTCCACGCCGACCCGAGGAGCTTCGCGCGTTCGAGTGTAGTAGTGAAAGTACTACATACGCTCACAAACCCGCCATCACCTCGCATAAGCACACTCGCATTCGCTCGCGTTGCCTGCTCGGTGGTGACGGTTGTTCGCTTCTCATTCAAAAACTCATACAGAGCGATTGTGTTATCATTTCACAAATGCTGAAAATTTACATCGACGAATCAGGAGATTTAGGCACAGGTGGACGATACTTCGTCATCGGTGCTCTTTGTACTGAAGACGGCAAACGTATCCGAAACATCATTAAAAAGCATTGTGCAAAACATGGCATTGATGAACTGAAGAACTATGGAATGACTTTTGTTCATAAACAAGAGATTGCTCAGAAATTTAAAAAAGAAGCCGATCATAAAATTGGATACGTTTGTGTAGATAAGACAAAAATCCAAAGTCCTCACTTACGTGCCGACCAAAATCTTCTCTTTAATTACGCTTTTTCGTATTTGGCACAGCAACTCATTCTTAACGCGAAACAAGACGTTCGGTTTGTAATAGACAACAGAAATCAGAAGGTCGGCTCAAAAAACTCCCTAAGTGAATATATTCGGATAAAGGCATACACAGAATGGGGCTTTACTTACAATATTCAAACCGAGTACTTGGACTCAAAAGCAGATCGTTTAGTACAAGCCGCGGATTTCATTGCGGGTAATTGTTATCAGCGATATCACCATGATAAAAGTCATATTTACAAGATTTTAAAGCCTGAAATATCAATAAAATTCCCTAATTCACAGTTTGGTCAATAAGGCCTTGAAAATGAAGAGTTTTCTGATATATTGGTAAATGAAGTAAGTCGTATGTGGAGCTCGATGAGTAAGTGTCGTTTTCCCGGCACCGAAGCATATGCATTCTGAAAACGCCCTGTGGGGCGTTTTCGTTTGGGTGACGAAACAACTATTTAGCAAAAGAACGACTCAAATCAGGAAATTGGGAAGTGATAAAAGAGCGGAAGGGTATGGAATTGCGCTACCTGAGCTGCCGAGAAGCCTACGGGGGTATTAGGGGGCAGATTTATTGTGGTCTACAAGCAGATATCAACAGCATGAGGTGCTTTCGCTACTTATTAATTACTTGATCTTGTAATCAATAATTCAACCCCACCTTTTTCACTCATCGTTGCTTTATATATATTATTGTTATCGCGAGCTGTAAATTGATCTTTGACACTAAAGTTGTCAGGATCGGCCCCATCAACAACAAAAATATTTTCTGTCATTATTGTGCAACATCCTTCATAAGGGCGAGCTCCATACATTGCGTATACTTTTTCCTCATCCGTGAAGTAGAAAATTGTATTTTTTCTTTCATCAAGTTCACTATTAAAAAATCGAAGTGATGTTTTACCTTTAAGATCTGGAATAGTACTCCACGTTTTTCCGTCGCGAACTAATACGTTGTCACCATAAGCAATAAGGTCACTACCATCATCTGAGTAAATCACATTAAAGCTTTCACTTCCTGTGTATGGAGGTAATTTAACATCACTCAAAATGCTATGTACAATGTATGAAGAATCTCCGTAGACATGCCGAAGAGCAACCGAGTGAACGTAGTCGTCAGTTGGCACATCATAGTATCCACCACCGAGCTCCATCTTGGCAAGCGCTTCTCGGTCTACTCCATCTATTTGGAGAGCTTTTATTAGCGTTGTTTCGTCAATATAACCATTCGCTACTGCATACCATCCACCTCCATCAATACGGTCTTGATTTTCTTTTGCTAGCACGTCTTTAACTATTGACGGATCAAGCTCCATATTCTGGATGTATGGACTCTCTAGCGATTTGTCAGAAATAATTTTAGACGTAAGTGGTAACTTATCGAGTTTTATTAACTCTACATTCTTGATTTCACCATTAGTTTCTATTTTATCTACTTTCGATGCGCGTTGCTCATCTGCATTAGACACAACAACATTTATATTTTCACTATTCTTAAAATTATATCCAATCCAAAACCCTACAAACGGCAACGTAATAAAAACTATTGCAGCCAGTATTTTTGAGAAAGTAGTCACTTCAAACAAAAAGCGTTTCTTGTTATTTTCTGGTACAGGCACTGGTTCGTTTTCTGGACTATTTTCCATACAATCATTTTATAAAATAAGTAATGTCTTTATTATACATCTTCGCAAAAACTTGGAGTTCCACAATATCAACTCTTTGCTGTCCTGATTCTATATTAGAAATATAGGACTGTGGACGCTTCAACTTCTTGGCAACTTGAACCTGTGTCAAACCTGTCTCCAGTCGGGCAGAACGCAACCGCTCCGTGAAGTCAGAGTGCTCTTTTGTGTGGATTGACTTCTTCATATACTACTATCGTGTATCGGGAAAAGCAATATTCAAATTTCCGATATTGTGATAAAATTGAGTTGTACGCCGAACCAAAACCAAAAACCTTTCCTTCTTAAAAAAGCGGGAAGGGATCGGGGGAGGGACGCGAAAAATTGGAAGGTTTTTGGTTTTGGAAACAAGCGTCAGCTTGTTTCCCGAGGCGTTGTCCGCATCACCACGCGAGCGGAGCGTACGGAGAAGTACAAAGCCACTACGCGCTCGGCGCGTGCGAAGCACGCAATCAGTCACTTCGTGACTGAAAGAAAGTTAGAGCAAAGGATATGATTTCATCACACAACAACAGACACCCCGTCTGCTCGAGCGGTTTCTGTTTTTTAATCTGCGACACAAAAAAATCGGCAGTGGTGTGACTGCCGGTTTTCCTTTGTCCGCTATTTTTTGTCGTCGATATTGAATCG
>JAYTKW010000024.1:0-7699 GCA_043729945.1 Candidatus Kaiserbacteria bacterium
ACTTCACGAGGTGATAGTAGCTGATTAAATGATAGCAGATGGGTGCCGGTGTTGTATATATTCAGTATTTTAATTGTGAACAGGGGTTCTATAGATGAACAACGAATTGATGTCAAAAAAGTAATTTTGTTAAAAAAAATTGTTCAATCAAAATAAGACTCATTAAGTAGAGCGCGTCAATAATTTTCAAAAAAGCATCGGTACAAACTTCGCGAGGCTTGACCAAGCGGCTGGGGATGCCGCGTATTGCATTTGGCAGCGTTAAAAAATGGTGGCTTCCGGGATTTCTTCTCGGGGGCCGCTTTTAATGTATAATCTATCCAACTATGAAAAAAGTTATAATTGTTGCTTCTACACACGGTCATGAAAGAATCGGACTGAGAGTTCAACAAGAGTTAATTCGACTTAACTTGAATCCTAATTTGGTAGAAATGGTAGTGGGCAATCCTCGAGCATCTGAGAAAAATATACCCTTTTTGGAAAAAGATCTTAACAGGATTTTTCCAGGTCACGAACATGGAACGTATGAAGAAGTACAAGCCTACAAGTTATCTGAAAAAATCAAGGAAGCTGACATTGTATTAGATATACATTCAACTAAAACTACAGATCTTGGCAATAACTCGATGGTTATAGTAACCACGCTAAATAACGAGACAAAAGAAATACTTAAGGTCATTCAACCACCTAAAGTATTGCATATGCTTTACAACGCAAGTGGAGCATTGATCTTTCAAGCAAAAGTTGGAATTGCATTCGAATACGGACTGGATGATATCAATGACGTGCTCCAGGCAACGATTCACGATATTGCGGAAATTCTTCTCTACTTAGGTATTATTGAAAAGAATCCGTACTCAAACCCGCGAGTATTACAATCTACAGAATTATTTGAAGTCTATGATGTTTGCCCAAAAAGTTTTATTGAAGGGTACACTCTAAACGATACTTTAAAAAATTTTACTCTGGTTGAGAAGGATATGACGGTATGCAAAACAGACGAAGGTACAGAAATAAATGCTAGCGAAGACTTTTATCCGATTCTTTTCGGCAATAATCGCTATACGGAAATCTTAGGGTTTAAAGCACGTAAAATTGAGAGTCTTTAAAAAAATGGTATTATAACAAGATGAAAAAAAGACTTTTAACCGGACTACAATCTTCGGGTGACCTGCATATTGGAAATTACTTTGGTGCCCTCAAGCCATTTCTTGATATTTATCAGGACTACGATAGTTTTTTAATGGTCGCGGATTATCATGCTCTTACATCACTGCGTGATCCCGAAGCCATGCGTCGCAATATCATTAACGTGGTAAAGGATTACTTGGCCGTAGGGGTTAATCCGGCAAAAGCCACAATCTTTCGTCAGTCAGACAACCAAGACCATACTGAACTGGGGTGGGTATTTGATTGTATGGTCACTGTGCCTTTTTTAATGCTCGGACACGCGTACAAAGATAAGATTGCAAAAGGTATAGAACCCAACGCAGGACTCTTTACCTACCCGATGCTCCAAGCTGCAGATATTACCCTATACGATACCGATATCGTGCCTGTAGGAGAAGACCAGAGACAACACCTTGAATACACCCGTGAAGCTGTGGGGAAAGTAAACCGTGCGTATAATCTCGAACTGCTTAAGGAGCCAGCCACGATGATTTTAGATGCGGTTGGCATTATACCAGGGACTGATGGTACCAAGATGAGTAAAAGTTACGGCAATACTATTCCACTCTTTGGTGACCGTGAGGCTATCCAAAAATCAGTTATGAGTATTGTTACTGACAGTGACGGAGATAGGCCGAAACATGTATACGCAATCCACAAACTATTCCGCACCGAAGCAGAACTCGAAACCCTCTACACCGAAAATGCAGGCAAATACAAAAACCTCAAAGACGCTTTGATAGAAGATATTGATATGTTTATTGCACCACTGCGAGAACGTAGGGCAAGCATCACTGACGAAGAGGTTCGGGGTGTATTAACAGATGGAGCAGCCAAAGCAAAACAGGTATCTGGCCCCGTACTCAAACGTGTACGAGACGCAATTGGTATAACTATTTAAACTTTGTTGCTATGACCGAAATCTGTGGTAAAGTTATAGTATACCTACGACGCAGCTGACACTGCCGAGGTTAAGTGAGCAAAAGAGCGTAGCGATTATTGCGAACTTAGTTCCCGATTTGTCCTCCTAAGGCAAATCGCTGGAACATCAAGTGACAGTAATCCATACGATTAATCCCAGACTCACACGGGAGCGCCCGCTATAGCGCATAAATGAGTTCCAAGTAGGGTGGCACCGCGACCAGACAAAGTAATTTGTAATCGCCCCTGCACATGTATTAGCAATAATATTTGTGGAGGGGCGATTTTGCTTCTCCAACTCAAATAACTAACATTATATTTATGGAACGAACACTTATACGCGACCTAAAAACAAATATCGAAAAAGAGGTCACCATCAAAGGCTGGGTTGATGTCGCGCGCATACAAGGAAAAATGGCATTCTTTGATTTTCGTGACCGATCAGGAAAAATACAAGGTGTTGTTTTTGGAAAACCTTACGTCCTAGAAATAGCGCAGGAACTTAAACAAGAATGGGTGGTCACCGTAACAGGAATCGTCCACGCTCGTCCAGAAAAAATGGTCAACCTGAATGCAGAAAATGGGACTATCGAACTTGAAATAACCGGTATCACCGTACTAGCTAAAGCCGAATCGCTACCGTTTGATATGTCACTCGATGGGTATAATCTTGATCTTACGACTGAACTCGATCACCGAGCGCTCACCTTGCGACACCCACGATTGCAAGCAATATTTAAAGTACAAAGTGTCATTATTGACTCGTTTCGTGAATTCATGAAGAGTCAAGAATTTTTTGAATTTCAAGCACCGAGTATCACACCAGCAACGGCAGAAGGGGGAGCCGAGGTATTCCAAGTAAATTACTTTGACAAAAAAGCCTACCTCACTCAATCACCACAATTGTACAAACAAATTGTCATGACCGCCTTTGAACGAGTCTTCTCAGTGAACAAAGTATTCCGAGCTGAACCAAGCGCTACTACCCGACATATTACAGAAATAGTTTCATTGGATGCGGAAATGGGATTTATCGAATCATGGCAGGACGTACGCGACATGTCTGAAAATACCGTCCGCTATATATTGGCCGAAGTAGCAAACAAGTGCGCCGCCGAATTGAAGCTACTTAACACCACACTCCCAACTCTTCTTGAAAAGACCCCGACCTATTCACTCACCGAGGCACAAGAACTTATTTTTGAAAAGACAGGCCGTGATGTGCGCGGTGAAAAAGACCTCAATCCCGAGGATGAACGTACGCTGTGTGACATCGTTAAAAAAGAGACTGATTCTGACTTTGTCTATGTCTACGGATATCCAACTCGGCAAAAACCATTTTATGTTTTTCCGAATCCAGAAAAACCTGAATTCAACGAAGGTATGGACTTGTTGTGTCGCGGAATCGAGTGGCTGTCTGGTGGACGGCGAGTCAATGATTACAATCAACTTTGTGAACACGTAACCACCTGGGGTATGGATCCTAATGCCATTACCATGTTTCTCGAAGCTTTCAAATACGGAGTACCACCCGAAGGTGGATTTGCTTTTGGCGCAGAACGTATGACTATGCAAATTCTTGGACTCAAGAACATTCGAGAAGCCACCATGTTCCCACGGGACATGAATCGAATCGATATGCTGCTCACCGGAGCGGAAAAAGAATCATAATCCTAGAAACCCCCTCGCGTGCACGTGAGGGGGTTTCTGCTATACTTAAAAACATGTCTACACGAATAACTGCAAGGAAGGGGGATATCACATCGGCGAAAGCGACAATTTGCCTCGTAGTTATAACAGAAGAGCAAGCGGGCACACACCGTTTTGTTGAGCGAGCAGATGAAATTATTGAATACAGACACGGGGCAGGGAAGTGGGCTGACGTAACACCACGGCAATTTCGGACGCTGCTGCGGAGTGTGGTTCAGGCACTGAAGGGACACAAAGTGACCTCGGCAGCTATCAATCTCGATCGAGCAGCCTTCCCGCAACTAAAGCAATACGACGAACAATGGTTTGCGTCGACCATTGCCGAAAACGTGTCACTAGCTGCCTACGATTTTACAATGTACAAATCAAAGCCAGAAACCAAACACGCCCTGGCAGACATCTACGTATATGGTCTCACATCACCGGAACTCAAAACAGGTTTTGCCCGGGGACTGATTGTTGCCGACTACACCAATCGTGCTCGCGATATCGCCAACACACACGGGGATGACCTCACACCAAAGGCCCTCGCCGCAGCCGCGAAAAAAATAGCAATAGGGAGTGGCGTCACGGTCAAAGTGCTAGGCGCAACTGAAATCAAAAAACAGAAATTAAATCTCGTTCATGCGGTTGGCAAAGGGTCCCACAATGAACCCCAATTTATAATCATGGAGCATAAAGGGAGTAAAAACAAAAATGAGGCACCGCTCGTACTCATCGGCAAAGGTATTACCTATGATACGGGGGGACTCAACGTCAAGCCATCAGGCGCCATGCACGACATGCACATGGATATGTCTGGCGGCAGTTCGGTCATGGCCGCGATTGTGGCTGCCGCGAAATTAGGGGTCAAAAAGAATATTATCGCCCTTATCCCAGCCGCTGAAAATGCTATCAGTAGCCAGAGTATGCGGGCAGGCGACATTGTCACTGCCCATTCGGGGACCACAGTTGAAATCCTCCACACTGACGCTGAGGGACGTCTCGTCCTCGCTGATGCACTTTCTTACTGCACAAAGTTCAAACCTCGGGCAATTGTCGACGTGGCCACTCTCACAGGTGCCGCCTTGGTAGCCCTAGGTCAACACGCGAGTGCCGTTTTGACCCGCAATCAAGACCTCGAAACTACCTTGCGTACCTTAGGCGAGGAATCAGGGGATCTGGTCTGGCCACTCCCGCTCTGGGATGAATATAAAAGTCCACTCAAAAGTAGTCGGGCGGACATAAGTAACATCGCCACAAATTTTTCCAAATACGGCGGCGCGATTGAAGGCGGGATGTTCCTCGACGCCTTTGCACCAAAAAACGTCCCCTTCGCCCACCTCGATATCGCCCCGCGCATGGAGAGTATCGCCAGCGACAAACTAGCCAAAGGTTCGACCGGAGAGCCAGTACGACTGCTGATTAAGTGGCTAGAGAGGTACTAACACTCGAACATATGAGCCCTGCAGAAATCAATAAAAAAATAATGACTGATGATTCATTTATAAATAATGAACTTGATAAATTTGCGACGTATTACAACCTCAAACATACGATTCGCTGGGCAAAAAATCGCACGGGGGACGTGACTGAATCGGTGGCTGAACATGTCTATGGCATGCATGTTCTGTGCAGTTATTTTTTACCCCTGGTAGACCCCGACCGAAAACTTGATAGCTATCTCGTACAGACGATTATTACCTGGCACGATATGGCCGAAGCTATTGTAAGTGACATGACTACCAAATCAAAAACAGCTGAGCATAAAGCTAACGAGAAAGCAGCTGAGGTGAGTATCATTAAAAACGCTACACCTCATTTACACGACCAACTAGCATACATTTACGAAAGTTATGATGAACGGACAACACCAGAAGCACAATTCGTAAAAGCCCTTGATAAAATCGAACCCATGTTCCATTTATCTTTTCTGATTCGGAAACATTTTGATATCAATGCACATTTTTCACTTCAGTGGGAAGCTGACGAATACCGGGAACATCGTGATCACTATCTGTCGCCATTTCCCCTTATAAAACGATTTGATGACATACTATATGAGGAAACAAAAGAGTATTACCAAGCAGCATAAAACGGCTCTATGACTCCGCTGCAAATCCGTGAAAAAATATTGACTGATGATGCCTTTGTACTTGCAGAAGTAGATCGGTTGCAATATTTATATTCTCTGCAAAATATTATCCGCAGTGCTCTCGTTCGCCCTGAAACTGTTAAAACGGAGTCTGTGGCAGAACATATTTTCCGAATGACAGTGCTAATATCATATTTCGCAAAGTTAGAAGATTTAGAAACGAAATTAGATATGAGCAAAGTAGCACAATTAACTACCTGGCACGATATCGATGAAATCGAAACCGGTGATGTTGTTGGATTTCTAAAAACAGATGCTGATCGTGCTAAGGAAAAAGGAGCATTGGCCAAAGTTATATCCCAATCACCAGAATTGATACAACAAGAAATATCAAATTCTATTTCAGTATATAAAGCCCAGCAAACACTGGAAGCGCGATTTGTAAAAGCCATTGATAAAATTGATCCGGTAATATATTTCCTCAACGAGAACGGAAAGCAAGTATTCACCATTTCACCAGCGACAAAGGCCCAGCACTGCAACATTAAAGAACCATACTTTATAGGTTTCCCCTACATTAGCCGTTTCCATACAGCCACATTGACAATTTTTGAAAAAAGAGGTTTTTTTAGTGACTGTTAAAGTCGTCCACAACGTGTTACTGATTAAAACTTCAAAACATTTAATTAATTGAAAGACAACTATGATATTATTTATCTATGTCCGTCAACGCCAGTAAACTCGACTTTTCGTTTAAATCAAATGTTTTTGAGGGGCCTTTGGAGTTGCTGATTGAACTAGTGGAGAAACGAAAACTCCTCATTAATGATATTTCACTCGCGGCGGTTACTGATGAATACATCAGGCAAGTGAGCGACATGCAGGAGAAGTCGCTACCGCACACGGCGCAGTTTGTGCAGCTCGCAGCGACACTGCTCTTAATTAAATCAAAATCGCTCCTCCCGGTACTCGAACTCACCAAAGAAGAAGAGGCGACCATTGACGACCTCGAGGGTCGCTTGCGTCAGTATCAAATTTACCGCGATGCCGGAATGAGTTTAGCGAGCGTCTGGGGCAAGAGTCGCTTATACGCTCCTAAATTTGTCGCACCAAGGCAGGCAGTGTTTGTGCCAGACACATGGTGCACCCTAGGCGAACTCCATGACGCCATGCAGAGAGTGCTCCAAAATCTCCCTAAGAAAGAAATCAAACCAAAAGTACAGGTGAAACAGACTATCACCCTCGAAGAAATGATGATGAGTCTAAAGCGCCGGATTGAAAGCCAAATCAAAACCAAATTTTCCGATATCCGAGCCGAAGCCACCGAACATAAAATGGTGATTGTGGGATTCCTAGCAATCTTAGAACTCTTTAAGCAAGGAAATGTACTGGTAACCCAGTTAGGGAGGTACGAGGATATCGAAATTGAGTTGGAGCAGGGAGGGGCGCCGAGATATTATTAAAGAAGAAAGAATAGAGAAAATAGAATAGAGGAAAGAAAAAAATAAAACCACTTCGCATCACGAGGAATGCGAAGTGGGCTAGGGCCAGCAAGCTGGCGGTTGGGGGGGGGTAGATAGGGTGACGATCAAAGGATTTGCGAACATACTCTTGGCGAACTCTTTTCAATCGGCGGAGACATTTCCTGAGAAATATCCCGCAAGGTCACCCAAATTTGGCGATAATCCTTGGCTTGAATCAGGTCAGACCAGATTCAAGCCAAGGTCGCCGGCCGGCATGGGTCAGATCAGGTTATACATATGGGTGTGGCCATTGCCGCCACCGTCATCGGTCGCGCCGGAGATCAAGAAAAAATAGCTCTGC
>JAYTKW010000025.1:0-13134 GCA_043729945.1 Candidatus Kaiserbacteria bacterium
GCCAAAACTTCAGCCGGTGTACCAACCAACATTTCTTCGTACAGTTTAGTCAGTTCACGACCGAGATACACAATGGCGTTGGGGTACGCGACAGCTAAACTCTCGAGGGTTTTCATAATCCGGTGAGTCGCCTCGAGAAATACTACCGGATGGTCGTAGAGTTCGAGATCAGTAAAAAACGTCTCCCGCCCTTTCTTGCTCGGCACAAACCCGAGGAAACTAAATTGATTACCGGAAATACCAGCAATAGAAATCGCTGCCGTGATTGATGAGGCGCCAGGAACAGCATCAATCCGCACGCCCGCTGCCCTAGCTTGCCTGACCAACATCACCCCCGGGTCAGACACACCTGGTGTGCCAGCATCTGAAACCAGTGCTACCGATTGCCCAGCGATTAAATCCGCCACAATAGCCTCGTGCGCCGCTACACTGGCATGAGCGTCATACCGCTTGAGTTTAGCCTTAATCCCATGATGTTTACACAGCACTCCCGTCGTCCGCGTATCTTCGCAGAGGACATAATTAACTTCTTTCATAATCCGCAGCGCCCGCAGCGTAATATCCTCCAGATTCCCAATCGGAGTGGCAACGATATAGAGGACTCCTGTTTTTTCCATACCGCTACCCTACCACTCAACTAGACAAAAGAAAAGGCGGGCAACGGTTCAATACCGCTGCCCAACCCATAGCTGTTTGTCATTCGAAATCTGCGCCAGAAAAATCAAGCAAGAACAATCTGCTGGACTTTCATCCACTGCTGCAAATGCCAGGCATCAACCTCTCGATCTATCCTTTCACCCCAGCCGAAGATATGACAGACAACAATCCCATACGAAACCCCCTCATGTTTCCAGGTTGGCGACTCATGAGCCGCCGCTACTGTCACATAATTTGGACGACCGACAAACGGCGTTTTTTCGATATACCGTACTCGCTTTAGTGGTTCCTTTCTCGGGTTTATGACCCGATTGTTAGTGAGCTCAATCCGCCGCAGATGACGCTTATCGCTCACAAGCACGTAGTCAACATCTGACATATCGGCAATACCTGCCCGTCCGCCACAGTGCACAATTTGTTGTGCGCTCACCCACAGCACAGCGTGCAGCAAACCAAGTCGCAACTCAGCAATTGTCCCCCATACATTAGGAGAATGATTGACCTCGATAGCTACGCCACGTGGCAGGTATTCGCGCAGATACTCTGCGTAGACCTCCGCCATTGTTTGGTTTTCACCACTCCGATCCCAGACTTCATTGCCTGGCATAAGCAGGATACAGACCCTCCGTCCTAGAGCCAGGGCCGCATTTGCAGCCGTCACGGCCGCCTGACAGCGAATCTGTCCCGATCGATCCGGACGGGTTCTGTCCTTACTCCAGCCTGATCCAAAAACTTGGATCAGGGTATACATTTCTTCCCAATCTGATTCAAGTCTCAATAACGCATCCTCCTTTTTTGCTTATTTACCCCTAGTCGGGTCTATGGACTATTTAATAATAGAATAACTAGTTTGTCAACTCATTTGCTACAGCCGTCACATCCCCAGTCCCGATCACCAGCACCACTGCTGGCACCTGCGGATTAAGGGACTCTTTGATTGTCTAAAAATAATCCCTCTCTAATACGAATCTAACTATACCTGTTAACAGGTATAGTTAGATCTAAAATGTCGCGTGTTAATTAATTTATATTTGATTTGTAATTCACTATATTTTTTACCGCCAACTAAACCCACGACCAAAATGTCCCCAGGAGGCTGTCTCGGCATAAATTGGCGCTTCTAAGCCCAAGAAACCTTTGATGCCCTTTGGTGTTAAATCATAACCAGTAATTTGCTCTGGTACTCCATCGATTGTCGCCACCGCCATCAGTGCTTCTGGATGTCCAATCGCATAGGCGAGTTTTACCAAGACCACCTGTGCGGTTGGTCGAGCTTCCAAATAATCTACCGCAATTCTTCTGGCCATATAGGCACCAGAACGATCAACCTTGCTTGGGTCTTTACCAGAAAACGCCCCACCGCCCACAGCAACTTCTGGACCATAGTTATCAATGATAATTTTTCGGCCGGTCAGTCCTGCATCGGCATCAAATCCACCTTGGTTCCAATCGCCGGCTGGATTGATGTGATATTCAACTGCACCAGAAATGATTGACTCAACTAGTGGCCTGAGCTCTGCGGTTGGTGCTTTTTGGAAACTGCAGACCACTGATAAAATTGTACCGTCATCACCAACTGTTATTTGTGTCTTACCGTCATAGGGGAAAACAGCGTAGACTTTTTGACACAAATTTCGCGCTAGTTCATACTCAAGTGGCATATAAGTTACTGTCTCGCGAGTAGCATAACCAGTCATAATTCCCTGATCGCCTGCGCCACCAGTATCAACTCCTTGAGCAATCTCAGGACTCTGTGCAACTACATGGGTACGGATTTCTAAACCAGGTCCAGCTATCTTTATCACAATTGCCGGAATATCAATATTCGTCGCAGTGGTGGTCACTTCTCCAGTTACCCATACCTGACCATGACTCCCTACGGCCTCAATTGCTACACGACTCTTTGGATCTTGAGTTAAGTAAGCATCTAAAATAGCATCGGAAATTCGGTCACACATTTTATCAGGGTGTCCCGGCGATACACACTCAGCTGTTTTAATCATAAACTTTAAATTTAAATTATAAAAACAAAAAAACAACGCCCAAGCGCTGGTATCCAAAAGTCAGATATCTTCCACAAACAATATGCTTGTGTTGAAAGGCGCACCTTGATAGTTATTACTACCAGGTTGCGGATGGAGTCAGCAGGTCAATTCCCTCGTCCATACTCTGGATACATATTTAGTTGTCCATATATAAACTCGTTCGGAAATAAAAAAGTTACTTAGAGCTCATCCACTAACCCTCTGTCAGATCACAAAGTTTCAAATTTTGAACGAAAATTGTCTATTTTGAGGAGGCATATCGAGATATGTTTACGAAAAAGAGATAATTTGCAGCCAAACATTTGGAATTTTTTGGCTGGCTATGCTATGGGGTTAGTTGATGGGCTCTTAGACCAAAGAGAGACCTTTACAAAGACCCTAAACCAACCTATTAACATCTAGTTTTAAAGTAAAAGAAAAAAGCAGGGCGACAAATCGCCACCCTGCTTTTGACATCACTTGATCCAAGACGGGTTTCCGAACAATCGCCGGTAACATATCACTGCAACCAACTGCAGCCATTTGGGCATATAGATATACGCCCATTTCGCCGCCTCGAGCGCTCGACTACGAAAAGTGTCAAGCGTATCGAGGAGAGCCGGCTCCCACACAATCTGCTGTGCAGCAGCCTTCCCATACATTTGAGTAAAAATGACCCGCGTTCGCCGCAGATGCCAGTCGGCACTCACGATAGTACGGCGACCAGAAGTCGCCACACCCATGAATGCCCGCAGTTCACCCACTGTAGTGAATTCGTCAGCCTCCAAAACGATGAGCTTTTCGCAGCCCCAATCTTTGAGGTAGCGCTCGGCCATTTTGGCCATTGTCATCGGTTGCGTCGGGAAATCTTTCGACTTACCTGCTGCCACCACCATGGTTGCGCCCGTTTTTTGGGCGTATAACCACGCCCTTACCAATCGTTTCAGTGACGAAGTACCGAGATCCTGACCGTCTGCGGTCAAGTCGCAAGCCAGCCACAGCACGAGATCTTCACCATTTTCCGTCATTAGATTCCTCCCTTAGCACCAAAAAAGCAGCTGCTATTCTTTTATTAAATAAACATATTTTTACAATTTTGTCAACTCAACTGCCACTGCTGTCACATCTCCAGCGCCGATTACCAATATCACAGCTGGCGTAGCTGGGTCGAGGGATTCACGGATGGTTTGGGCGATGCCGGCGGCGGTTTGCATCATAATAGCGCTAGTGCCACGTCCCACAATAGCATCAACCAGCTGCTCGCTAGTAACACCAGACACGTTTTCTTCACGAGCACCATAAATTGGCAACAAATATACCTGGTCGGCCGCTGCATACACATTTACAAAGTCGTCAAATAATTCAGCAGTGCGCGAGTAGGTATGAGTTTGCGAAACGACAATTAATTTCCGATTTGGATACAGCTCCCGGGCTCCGGCCATAGTTACGCGAATTTCGGTCGGATGGTGTCCATAGTCATCATAAACAGGGACTGATGTTCCGAGCACCTCTCCTTTGTATTCAAATCGTCGCCAGGTACCGGCGAAATTTTCTAGCGCACTGTCACTTATCTCTCTCTCAACTCCTAAAAACCCCGCTACGGCCGTAGCGGCGGCTGCATCTAATCTGACATGTAAACCGGGCTGACGCAGTTTGATAGTTAAATCAAGTGACTTGGTATAGTCAATTACTTTTGCCTGTACCCCAACCAAAATTGGAGCAATATTAACATCAGTAGCAGCAGTGATAATTGCACCATCCTCTGGCACAAGCACTGCGAGTGCGTGAAAAGCGCTCTGCACATCGGCGAGATCTTTGTAATAGTCAACATGCTCGTATTCAATATTGGTAATCACTAGCACGTCAGGCCGCAAGCTCATAAAATCTCGTTTATACTCACAGGCTTCAACCACCGCATACTTGCTCTTCCCTGCTCTAAAATTACTCCCCGTCTTGCTGCGGAGTGACCCAATAATGACGGTAGGATCCAATCCCGCCTCTTCGAGCACATCTGCCAACATCCCCGTGGTTGTCGTCTTACCATGTGTGCCCGCTACCGCAATCAAATAGTATTCATTAGCAATCATTCCCAGCGCCTCAAAATAATTCACCACCTTCACCCCGAGCAATCGCGCCGCCACCATCTCCTCCTGATCAGGCGCCATCGCCTCCGTATACACAATCAGTTCGAGGTCTTGCCTCGAACTTATGTTTGAGGCTACTTGTGACGGAAAAAATGTCACTCCTTCTACCGCCAGTGCCTCGGTAATCACAGATGCCGCCCGGTCACTCCCCGAAACTGTTTTCCCCTCATGCAGAAAAAACCGCGCCAAAGCCGACATCCCAATGCCGCCAATGCCGATGAAGTAAATGTTTCGGACGTTACTTAGGTTTAATTTGAGATTCGACATATCAATTTCTAATGAAGATAATTTTACTAAAGTTTGGATTCGCGCCCATTTCTTTTTACAGGGAGGGGAGGGGTATGGAACATATCAGGATAATTCTCTGACGCGCTTTATTGATGTGTATTTATTCATTCCCATATACTCGATCAAGAATTGCTAACGACTGTCTAGCAACAAATCTATCTTCTGAGGGCGGATTAACTTCATTATTTGTCAACCAATTAATTAACGCGTTCTTTGGGTAGCCCGCCCTTCTTAAAAGTGAAAACATCCCGGCATCACCTTTCGGCGAGTAGCTGCCGAAATCTACATAATCATGTAATTGTGCATCGGTGATATCTATATCATTATCAAACATAAATTCACAAAAATGATCAACCAGATCGTACGTTTCACCAACAATATCAAAATCTTCTATCACTTCTGCAAGAGCGGCATACTGTGCGTACACAGACGCAAGTGTAGCAACCGGATCTTTTATAAATGAGTGTACCTGTAGTTCAAAATCCTCTGGTGAGGAACGAAAACTTTTTTCAGCTGTTTCGAAATTAGGAGTCTTTGGCATACCTTTCAATATAAGATTGAATAATTTTAGCATCATTAATATCCGTGCGAGTATGGCGGGCACCTTGTTCTATATTTTTTGCCAGCAACTCGGACGGTGTCAACCACACTAGTATACTCCGTGATTCAACTGCCCCCACCTCACGTTTCGATTCATCTAGAGAAATTAAATCAACGAGAAAATACAGAACTGTTTTTTCAATCGAAACACTTATATCATTAGAACAAGGAAAGTGACTCACAATTGAACCGAGGTAGTCAACGACTTCTCCTTCAGCACCATACTCCTCCATCAACCCCCGATGAACAGCCGCTTCCAGCGCTTCATTACGATGGATACTCTCCCGCATCAGTAGATACAAATCACTCTTACCCTCAGACTCGTCTGGCAAATCTTCTTTTTTAAAAAAGTGACACAAAAGCCGCCCACCATCATTTCGCATCACTGCCGCTACTGAAATATGAGTAGGCGATTCCACACTCTGCACAAAGAAATCTTTCATATTCACAGCATAGCATAAACGCTATATTATTTTCAATCTACAGCCTGACTAACTGTCAGTAAATGACTACAAGCGTTAACAAAATCACTTTTTGAGGGAGGCTAAGCCTCCCTCAAAATAAGGGTATTTCAAATGATTGTTCATTCCACTCTCGTAGCCGTATTAGGTGTTCATTGAACGAACTAAATAATTCAGAGAATCCTTGCTCATCGATTACGGCTGCTGCGATTCTGCCCTTTTCTTCGCCGGCATACACTCGCAGGCTGGTGTACGGGTTCTCGATTATTGACGCAATTATATCCTTGGTAACCAACTGCCCTTTCTCCAGATCTGTCCTCACGGGATTAAGATGAATATATTCAAATAGGTATTTTAAATATCCATCATCGGCAATATGTTTTGCTTTATATGTTCCCTGAAATAACGAACCACTGCGCTCATTTTGTAAGTTAAAATATCCAGTATAGCCAGTACTCACTTTATGCATAAACTTAGAAATCCCGTTTTCAGTGACTTCTTTTAGAATCATATGGAAGTGATTGGGCATAAGTGAAAACGCCAGTACGCTTACCAGTGGTTCACGGGAATGTTTCAATAATTCAGGTATAGTATAATTACGCACAAGCGACTGCACTTCAACAGACTGACTATCATTTACCAAAAGTAAAAGAAGCAAGAAACGTTGGTAATCAAACTCATTATTAAAAACAACACGCTTTTCCACCCCACGATTATAGACATGGTAATATTCGCCAACGGCAAACGTTAAATCACGTGACACCTCTAAATCATACCACCAAGATCAACAAGTTTAATACCCTCGATATCTATAACAGCCTTATTCTGAGGGAGGCTTAGCCTCCCTCAGAATAAGGGTATTTTTTAGGGTAACACTTCAATTGTGTATGTCAGTCCTGGAAACAATCGTTCGACGTATGTTCTGAAATGGGTGGATTCTTGGCTGATTATAAAGTGGGTGGTGCCGAAGGCTACTTCTTGGGGCCAGAATAGTTGTTTGGCGCGGGCGGCGACGGCTTCGGCGGGGTCGAAGATGAGTACATCCTGACCGAGTATTTCGGTAAATAAATGGCGGACGAGCGGATAGTGAGTGCAGGCTAGAATGAGTATATCGTACTGCCCCGCGTACGGAGCAAGAGTCGTCTCGATAATAGTTTTAATCTCTTGGTCGCTTGCCCCGAATTCAATCGCGGCGGCCAAATCAGGCATGGCGATTGATATAGGTTCTTTACCAATCATATGAAAAGCGTTTTCATACATCCCGGCAGACACTGTTGCGGGGGTGGCACAGAGTGCAATCCGTTTGTCTACGTTCCGAAAATAGCCCACAGTTGGCCCGACCATCTCAACCAGTTGTCCAGGAGCAATTGCAAACACGTCAAGCAAGGATACCGCAAGTGACGCCGAGACGCTGTTACAGGCGCTCACAATCCGCTCGGCTTTACGCTCTTTGAGTAGCAGCATGGCCTGGGCGGTAAGGGCGGACAATTCACTCTGTGTCTTGCTACCATACGGCGCATTTTTGATGTCGCCGAAATAGACAATGTCTGACGAGGGCAACTCAGTCCGAATCGCCTTCATCACCGTTAATCCGCCTGATCCCGAGTCGAGAATACCGATCATACCCGGTCTTGCAAGGCACGTACCAAGCCCATAAACTCATCGTTGCGTTCGTACTCGTTTTTGTATTGAGCGAAACTGGCAAAGGCAGGGCTAAAGAGGATGATGTCTCCGGCTACAGCCAATCGTTTGGCTTCAGCAAAAGCTAATTTCAAATCCCCCATCACCGACACCCCTGTATCTCCCCCATCGAGGTATCCGAGTAAATTATCGGTACCTGAACCAGGAATCAGAAAAACATTTTTACAATGCTGCGTAATCGCGTATGCGAGACCCGTCACCTCAATATTTTTATCAGCGCCACCGGCTATTAAAATAATATTTTTATTTCCCTGATCTAGCGCCTCCAGGGCAACTGTTGTCGCCTGAGGTGTTGTGGCGTTGTTGTCGTTATAGATACGGACGTTGTCTACGGTAGCGACTAATTGTAGCCGCCCCTCGACCCCCGGAAAGCTCGCCAGTCCGTCAAAGATTTCTTCGTCAGTAAGGCCAACTGCTTTCAGCGCTTCATACGCCAAGGCGGCATTTAATCGATTATGCTCGCCTGGCATCGACAAGAGCATGTCCTCGGGCAGCACCGATGTATCAGCCAGCACAATTTCCTGCCCCAAGGTTTCTTTGGGCAGCACCTTCTTCACCCACTCGAAGACCGCTGGGGTTGTGATGAACGTGCCGCTCTCTTCTTGGTGTAAAAAGATTTGTGCCTTGTCGGTAAAGTATGCAGCCATCGCTGCGTCACGCGAGATACCGCCCCGTTCGTAATAATTTAAATGGTCCTCCATAAACGTCGTAAAGACGGCGACGGTTGGTGAAATTCCCGTCCAACCCCACCCTTGGAGTTGCCACGAATCGAGCTCCATCACCGCGAGAGAATCCTCTTTTACCTGTTTTAATAACTGCAAATTAGACACCCCACGAATATTGCCACCGAGTAAAATTTCCTCACCAGTTGTGACCGAGAGCACGTGATGGATAATATGTGTCACCGTTGATTTGCCACGGGTACCAGTCACTCCAATCACCGGCACCTTTGAAATTTCAGCAAAGAGTGCCGCACTCTGCACCAGACGCACCCCGTGACTGCGGGCATGGGCCAGATACTCCGAATCAGACGGTACTCCGGCCGCCACAACGACGAGATCTCGATCGGAAAAATCCTCGATTCGATGTTCCCCAAGCACAAACGTGATGTTCGGAAAAGATTCGAGCTGCTGTACCGCCTCAGCTAATTGTTCTCGAGTTTTAAGATCGGTCACAATAACGTCAGCCGCACCAGCTTCAGCTATATATGCCGCATCACCAATTCCTCGACCAAGGAGCCCTAAGCCCATCACTGTTACCCGCTTGCCTTTAAAATAATTACTGAAATCCATATATCTAGCATCATAGTTAAAAAATCGACATTGCGCCAGTCTCGACTGCTATACTGAAATTAATCATGACAACATTTGCCCTTGAAAAATACCGCGTCTTTCCCTATATCGCCTGGAGTCTGATTATCTCGTTTTCGTGGCTTGTCTTTAACTTGACCACAAATGCAGTCGCCGAGATGAAGGCAATTACAGACAATAACAATACGCACCTATCGCAATCAGCCCCCAGCCCACAGGTAACTCCGCCACCTTTATAATAGCTATCAAGGATATGAATAGTCTGTTTGAAAATATCTTTTCCCAAAAGAACGTCGTACGCAGTGTACTCACTGTTATAGCTATTGGTATAGTGCTACTAGGCGCTTTCTCTCTCGCTAACTACGTCACAACCAACGAAACCGCCCAATTATACATTGCGAGCTCTGGATATGGCGGTATCTTTTTGTTTTCCATCCTAACTGGACTAAGTCTCATCCCCATTCCAGCCGTTACCTTTACCCCCGTTTTCGTCGCTGGTGGCTTGACACTGCCATTTATTATCATAGCTCTGATTGCTGGCATCTGTGTCGCTGACGGATTGGGGTTTTACTTTGGGCATTACAGTAAATCATTTGTCCTCACGAAATTCCCCGAGAGCTACCGTTTCGTCCACAACATCTACACCAAGCGACGACGCTTGGTAGTACCGCTCGTATGCCTCTATATCGCTTTTGTCCCCCTCCCCAATGAATTTGTCCTCATTCCCCTCGGAGTTATCGGCATCCCGTTCCGGTCACTGGTTGTACCGATCATTCTCGGCAACACCATCAACCAAACCTACCTCGCTCTGGGTATTCAAAACCTCTTTTGGTGGTTAGGGTGAAAAGTGCATACCCCTTACATTTTCCAAGTTTATTTGCTATAGTAGCCAACACGAAACGAGGCGTAGAAGCCCGTGTGCGCGCTTAGCTCAGTTGGCTAGAGCATTCGACTGATACTCGAAAGGTCCTAGGTTCGACCCCTAGAGCGCGCACACGGGCTTTTACTGTGCCAAAATATAAAAACACAAAAGGGCCTACCGGATAGCAGGCCCCCATCAAATTTCTTTTAGTATCGAGCGGGATCGATTGTCGGGAAAAAGTATCCCAAAGCAAAAAAAAGTCCTGCAGTCCCCGCCAGAATGGCAATCCCCATGCAAATCACATTCAATGGGTTTTGGCGGTACGCCTCAAGCAGCTCGTCACGGAGCTGGAGGGGGAGTCGGTCCCACCAGGACACAGGTCGATTCGCATCGCCCAACATTTTTCCAAAGTTCGAAGATTTTGCCTGCTGTTTTTTCGTCTTCATCTCAGCCTCTTTCTGACTATCTATGCAGTCATTTGACGCAGCACCATGCTGCATCCCAACCAACATAATAGCATAAAACACACAATTTGTCAATTGTCTATACGGGCTTTATTATGCGTTTAAATAAGGTACTATTGGGTAATGCGTTATATTTTTTTACTCGGGGGGATGCTGGTACTGTTGCCCCAATTGGCCTTGGCCCAGACTGGGTCGCTCCAGGGACTCATTTCCGGTACATTGGGATTTATTGACCAGGTGGCGATTCCGGTCGTCCTCGGGATTGCGTTTTTGTTTGTCGTGTGGAATGGAGTGCGGTTTTTTATCATCGGTAGCGACAATGACGAGAGCCAGGAAAACGCCAAGCGCCTCGCCTTATACAGTGTCGCTACCTTTGTGGTTATTATCTCGTTTTGGGGGATAGTTAAAATCATTGGTAGTGGGATTGGGCTCGACACCGCCCCGTGCGAAACGTCTCAGTCAGATTACTACCGAGTAAATCGCAGTGCACCCTGCCAGGCCTTGATACCCCCTTCTCGTCCACCAAACGTCCCACCGATGAATCCAGGACAAGACCCGATCGGGGCCATCCCGAGCAGTTCTGCTCCCACCAATGTGGGTGGCACTGCGTACCTGCCAGTACAAACAGCCGCTACCGCCGCTCGCACTGCGGCCGCTCAATACCTGGCGACAGACTTTGTAGGCCAATTTGGAGCTAACGCTACTATCGTGCAAAATGCTCTCTTGGCGGATATCGGTCGAGCAAACGACCCGAGCATCAGCGAACGAGCCCGGGCCGAAGCGATGTTTAGAATGACTGAACTGGGGGCTATTCCAGACACTGTTCTCGCTAATTATGTGCAAGCAGTTAATACCTACGCCACAACCATAAACCGGCCTGACCGCAGCCTCGATATCACGGCAGTTATCAGTAACGTCGCAGCTGTCCGGTCACTGCCCGCTTCGGTGACTACCCAAATGATTTCGACCCGTAGTCTCGTCACTCAGGCCTTCACCGACTACAATACAAACTCCAGCCCGCAAGCCAACGACGATATTATCGTAGTCAGCGAAGTATCAGCACTGTACAATCGATCGAGTAGTTTTGAAGACCGATATGCGGCTGCAGAATCATTACGCAGTCGTGGCGCGTTTGGTACAGTAAGCAACTACAATCGCTTCATTCAAGACCTTAATACCGAACGTGCTTTTGCAGGAAATTACGACATGAGCCCTGTTCGATAGGTAGAACATACAAAAAACTCTCCCGACTACAGTCGGGGGAGTTTTTTGTATGTTTCTCTACTATAGCAACAATTTAAATACTCAAGCCAGAGAAAAATGCTACTGCTACCGCCATGGCTATAATAATCCCTACAATCAAAAATAAGGGGCTCGACCAAGCAGCTGTTTTATATAGGGTACGAACCTTGGTTGGTTTAGTTTGATCAAAGGCTGGTTGAATGGCTGCCAGTGATGTATATAGTTCAATCACTAGCACCGCCACGACTAGGCCAATCAGACCGTTGGTTACCGACTGCAACAGAGCAATCACCGTCGGTCCAGCATCCATGGTACCGCTGATTATTCCCGATACTGCACCGAGAACCAGCGCCACCGGTACTATCACCCCCAACAATCGACCAAACACCCCCCAAAAGTAACCCCGAACGAGCTGCGTACTCCGTACGAGCGCGTCTATACCCCGCACTCCCTCGGCCACCCGCACCGGTTGAGCCAACAGTATATACGTAGTCACAATAATACCTGGAATTATAAACAGCATAAAACTAGAGAGCATAACGAGGCCACACAGTATACCGACCCACAGCACCGACCAAAAATTTTTGAGTGTCCACTCAACATCAGCCCGACTCTGAGCCGGTACGGGATTCAATAGGTTTTTTGTAAGATACACCCCATAAAAGCAAGATACTGCCAGAAATCCTAGAGCCAGTGGTAGGGTCAGCAATCCTAGATTGGTACCATACTCACCCCCAGCTTCAAACGCGGACACAATGAGCCCACTTGCTACGGACACACCAACTGCAATCAGTATCCAGTGTGGTCTATCCAGCAATCGCTTTTTTACCAAACCTGCAAATTCCATAAACCTCGGTAGGGTCTGTGGTGCTGCCACCGTTGCTCCTGGGACAGCGTCTCTGCCCTTTACAGCCGCGATTAACGCGTCAATTGATTCTGGGGTGTACTGGTGCGCTGCGAGCAGCTCACGGACCTCTTGTTCGGTCTTTCCTCCGGCGAGCTGAGTTTGGACAAAGGCAATCTGTTCTGGGGTCATACTGATCGTAATGTTATTGTATAAAACTAATGTTCCCAGTATATCACGCACGACAACACGCCCACGTGGTATCACGTAGGTTTTAGGGCTAAATCAATACATACATCATTAAACATCATTCACTTAATAGTAGCCAAAAGAAATTCTCTTTTGTCTTATTCTGTAGGTCCTGGTCTTTCCCAAGCGTCTGATACTAGATTTAGGACAATAAGTATCATTGCCCATTAGGTAGTCAATTGAGCTACCTAATATCGACCAATTAGCCGTTATGTGATCGGAGTCACCTCCTTTCAACGACGTGTCCAATTGGAATTAATCCACGACCAGCTTCCGCTAGCCGTGCCT
>JAYTKW010000026.1:0-23096 GCA_043729945.1 Candidatus Kaiserbacteria bacterium
CTGCCATGGGCCTAAACCCATTCGACTTGCATGCCTCATCCACGCCGCCAGCATTCATCCTGAGCTAGGATCAAACTCTAATTAAAGACAGAGTATTGAGAATAAATTCTCAATGATCTGCGTGAGCAAACATAGTGCGGTACTGTACTATTTCCCGCGTTCACATCACTATTTTTTTACCTAAGAATAAGACAAAAGAAAATACAAATATATTTGCGATTGCCTCATCTTATTACTATTTACTATTTTATTATGATGCATACCGTTTCAAATTGTTTTGAAAAAACAATAAAAAACTTGTATGTATTGATATGAACTATGCCGACCCTGTCGACCATAGTCGAGCGTAAAACACTTCGGGCATTGCTGCCTAAAATGGATGCTCGATTGTAAAAATACGTGATTCCATCTCTCGGTGGTAGCTCGGGATAAACCCGAACGGAAAGCGGTCTTGAAAGACCGCTATTACCTCCTCAAGCGAACGTGCGAGCATTATACAGACTCTGAAAAAATTTGCAAGCGCTGCGTCTGGATAGACTTGTTAAGTTAAAGGAATCGTTAAAATCATACATTGCACAACCGTGTATATAAATAAATTTGAACAAAAAGGGCCCCACGCAAGTTGCGCAGGGCCCGACTTCCAGTCAATCTTCTACTGATCCGGGCCGCAAAGGCCATCGAGGCAGAAGCATACCTTGTCTGCCGTAGTCCGCAGATCCTCACGGATTACGGCATAACTCTCCGCCGTTGGATTTTCGCAGTAGGCCTCGACCTGCTGCGCGTCTGTGGTCATCCAAACGCCGCCAGCCCCCAGCAAACAAAGACAAGCAGCAATCTTTGGGAATTGCACTATCAAGTGCAAGTATCCCGAGCACCTGCCCATTCCTGTAACATACATTTCTTCTACTCCTTCAGTTGTTTCAGAGCATCGCTGACCGTTAGTACAGCAATGTTTCTTGATTGCACCTGCTCAATAATCTCAGAGAGCAGGTCGCTTCCGTATTCCTCTGTTACCACCTCGCCTTGTGGGAAAAGATGATGTAATTGAAATACTACCCAACCACCAGTTTTTTGCAAGTTTTCAAGCAGGCTGGTGACCTCCTCGATGGTGGTATCTCGCGTAATCTTGTACGAGACAATGGCATAGGGATCTGGCGAGAACGAATTTGTCCCCGCCGGCCACGCCGCCCGATGCGACTCATAGTAACGCTTCACAATCTCCAAGACGCGATCGTCATACGCGCCAAATGGAGTGGCAAAGGCAACCGGATCAAACCCGTGCCGCAAAAAATCGTCATTTGCGGTTTCGAGGTCCAAAGTGATTGCTTCATCGGTCAGTGTTGTCAGGTCGAGATGCAGATGAGTATGTGCACCAATTTCCCAACCCTGCGCTGCGACCACAGCTACATCCTCCCAGCTCATATAATCTGGGACTGATGTGTTTAAGGTCGTAATGTAGACCGTTGCCGGATAGCCGGCTTCTGCCATGAGAGGCAGCCCAACTGTCACTACCGACTTCGGCGCATCGTCAAAAGTGAAACTGACGATGATATCCTCTGCTTGCGCCCCTAAGGGCGCAAGCAGCCATACACACAAACTCAGTACCTTTTTCCACATTTACTTACCTCCCTTCTCGGCATAACGAGCGGGTGAGAACCACTCGCCAGTCTTTTGATTTTTGATGATAGCTTGATAGAATCCCTTGAGGAAGAAGTACACATCCACATATCGAATCAGTGGGTATGTCGGGGAGTATTTTATGATATCCCACCGGCGCTCCAAAAACGCGAAGATGAACGTGGCTGGCAGCGACACTAGGTAACTGCCGATTGTCATCACCGCAAAGGCCACCAATCCTGAATACCAGGGAGTAGCCAGAGCGATGTAGTACGCAATTGTTCCATCACTCACAATCCCAATGTCAGCCAGCCATTGCAGCTTTTCCGCAAACACTGGCAGTAAAAGGGCCAACAAAGGAAACAACACACGAAAGATGGCGGTGATAAATCCTTCCGTCCACAGCAGTTTACACTCCCAATCAACCAGTTGATTGCGAAAGAAAACGCGCTGTTTCCGGATGACTTGCCAGGTCCCGGTATACCATCGGAGCATCTGTTTATTGTAACTTCTCAAATCGCGGGGTGTTTGGGTATAGACCTTTGCCCCGGTCGCATAGGCCACCTTTCCCAGACGCTGATGGTGGATCTGGATAGTGACGAACATATCTTCCGCGTCGGTGTCACTATTCCAGTCGAGCTGGTCAAAGACGGTTGAGCGATACATCGTCGCACAACCTGGGGCAATACATACCATACCAATTTTGCCCTGAGCTTTGCGGTAGACGTAGTGTCCATTCGCATAGCACAGGGCCCGGTAGGCCGTCAGCCAATTGTAGACGACCGAAATCGGCCGTCCACAGACTGCCACCACCTTGGAATCCTCGAAGCTTTTCATCATCTCGGAAAAATACGAGATGTCTACAAGCGTGTCGGCGTCCATCAGAGCGATAAATTCGTACCGTTCGCTTAATTTAAACTCCATAACCCCTCGTTTGATAGCCAGGGCTTTACCCAGGTTGGGGTCGTTGCGCAAAACGTTCACGCCAAGTCCTCTCCCGATATCACCCGTGCCATCTTTTGAACAGTCGTCGATCAAATAGATGTCGCAAGCCGGTACTCCTGCAGCCATCAGGCCTTGGAGCGTGCTCGCAATCATAACCTCTTCGTTCCGTGCCGGAACGATAACGCAGAATGTAGTCATTCCGATCTCCTAACTTGTTTCTGGCAGAGCGCTGTAGCTCAACCGTTGTTCCAGTGTATACCGGCCCGCCGGCAGATTTTTTGTCACAGTGATCTGGGGACCAAAGAAACTTCCGGGCGCAATAACGCGCCCGGGCAGAATAATCACTTGGATACCCAAAGATGCCTTTGCACCAATATGACAACCAAGCTTTTCCATACCGGTGTCGTAGAGCACTCCTTTGTGCATCACCGACACCGTAGAGCGGTCAAGTCGATGGTTGCTGGTTCGGACCATGGCACCCAGGTACGCCTCATCATCAATGACCGAGTCACCAACATAACACATTGGTCCAATCATGACCTTCTTGCCAATGATGGAACCTTTGAGTTCGGCAGCAAAACCGATCCTTGATTCGCTATCGATGGTAAGCGGACCGCGAACCATAGCGTTGCTGCCGATAAGACAGTCATCCCCGATTTGCACTGGGCCTTGGATAAAGGCACCCGCGCATATCACCGTATTTTTGCCGACACTGACCTCCCCTCTCAGGATGGCCGTGTCGGCAATCGTGGCTGAAGGGTCTCGGTACGGCGTAAAGCCACCACCAAGAATTTCGGCTTGTTGTAGTAGTAATTCCCACCACATACACATAAGTCGTTACCTCCTGACTAGAGAATGAATTTGTACCCGATGAACCCTTCAACGGGTCCAGTATTAATGCGCAACCCATGGGCAATGGCAATTGCTCGCATCGCCTCAGGTTGCGTATAGTGACGGTCAAACTGACTTTTGTGCAGCGCCAGTGCCGCAGTTTTTTTGTCGATAAAGCCTTCGATATCTTCGAAGACCTGGGGCTGAAACCCGATCCAGCTCGACGGCGTTTCGTAGCACAGTATCTGGGGCGCCTCGCGGCACGCCACGATAGAGGCCCCAAACGTCGTGCGATGATCTTGGTGCCGGTCATTCTCGAACATGGTATACACCCGATCAGGCTGTATATCATTCGCATGTTTTTCAATGAATGCAATGACTGCCGCCAGATGCTCGTACATACGCGTATCTGGAAAATCAGCCATCACCACATCCGTCACCCCAAGGAGTGCCAGCGCACGCCTGGTCTCATCCAACCGGTCATGATTAGCTCGGTTGCCGACTGCGCCCTTCGTCAAAACAAGGGCTCGAATTCGGACTCCCATCTCGACAAATTTTGCCAGACTGCCTCCGCAGCCGAGCTCTATATCATCAGGATGAGCACCAATGGCCAGAACACTTCTTAACTGTTTCATTTCACATCTCCGTTTTTAAATTGTCAATTATCTGTTTGACAGCTTTATATCACATTTTTTCAGATATTACAAGTCTAGCCTCTATAAAAACTTGTGAAAATACTTGCTTTTTTTAAACCAAGTGATATAAGTACCTTGGGTGATATAAGTACCCAGGGCGTTCACAAGAGAAAGGAAGAACCCGAAGATGCAACTTCTAAAACCTATAGTGGTGGCGTTGGCTCTACTTGCCAACTTCGCCGCGCCAGCATTCGCTCAAGATAATCTGCACAGCTTCGCCGCACCGGCTTTTGATGCCCGTCATGGTGGAGACCAGACCAATCTTGAAGAATTGCGGGTCAATCCGGCGGCCCACTACCGCTCTGTGGCCGTTTACGAAAAAGCCCTCGCCATTATCAGCGGAAATATCGGCATCCCGCTGACCGACGATAGCTTCCGGCAAATTCTCGTCAGCGACCGGGTTTCGGTCGCAGCTTGCGCAGACGTGTTTTTGACAGAATTCACTTTGGCTGCTGTCGACGACGGAACGAATGCGTACTGGATAACACCACGACAGTGCGATCCAGGTGAACAGATTGTGATGCTTGATGGCATCCCCATCATGTCGCTCGCCTGCCTAAATCCCATCAAGCTGCCAGAAATGGATTGTTTGTGTGGTACCGTCTACTATGAATGGCGGCAGCAGCACCCGAGAGGCTGAGGGCCACTGCAAAAAACTCCGTTTTCTATAAACGGCTAAGAGAGGCGCTACATAGCGCCTCTTTTTTTAATCTTCGTAAACATGCAAAACAGAGAACGTAAAGCCGTATCTATAAATAGATTTACCTTATACTAAAAGGACATAAGAAAAGGCGCCCAGTTTCATGGGCGCCACTATCTTCCTTCAATCTGTGTAGTCGAGCACTTTGACGTGCAAAGTCCCCGGACCTCGCTGCGCAAGAGCGTTCAGCCACATAGCATCTTGTTCAAACAGACCAATATGACCATGTGTCTCGTGCCTTCCCCGCATATTCCGAGAATATAGACCTACCCCGTAGTCGGTAATTTTCATAAAGTACGGCATGAGGGCTCCTTTGCCCTCGGCCGCTTGATCGATTAGGTAGCTGCCAGACCGACGATCTGGTCCGGCAATTTCTGTTATAGGAAACATGCCCTGCGGAGAGAGGCACGACCTCCCTACATCAGCACACCAATCACTTCCACAGACAGCCGGGCCCCACCGAACGAGTTGACTACCACGAAACAGTCCCCAGGCGTAGCGAGCTGGACTAATCAGCACAAAGACCCATTCGTCCGACCAAGCAGCCGCAAAAGGGGCCATGGACGGTGACATAAAATCCGTAATCCCCTCTGGAGGCAGCAACACCAACTGACCTGTCTCCAGCTGGAGATTTTGACGATTGTAAAATCGTGCCACCTCAACCCGCTCCCCAAACAAGGAGTCCCAGGTATCGCCCGATTTGGCAACATGTGTTGCTGTCAGTCCTTGTTCGGCCTGACCAGTCACATAATGGTTGTAATACCGGTCAGCTGCGCGCACAGCAGGAGCGCACAGAATAGTGGTCAAAGCGGCCGAGCCGCCAAGTAGCAAAGAGCGCCGGTCCATTTGTTATCCTTCCTAGTATATGATTTGAATGACCTGAACAGTGGCGCTTGCCAACTGCTTAGTTGAGGATAGGATTTCTACCTCAGCACAGATTTATATAATACCCCAATATATCATACCGGTCAATATTTATTATCTTAATATATATTGTTTAATTTATTTAGGTTTTTTTTATGGTTTTGGGCTAGTATGATGGGTTTACTATATGGGAAAAACTTTGGGATTGCTGGTATTGGAAATTTCGCCGATTTTTGTGTTCTTTGGGTTGGGACAGTTTGTACCATTTGCTGGGGCGACGGTGTGGTACATCGGGGCGACGCTGTTTTGTATGGGGATTGTTTGAATAGTGGCTAGGCGACTGTCGTATTTGTCACTAATTTTCGGGGTGGTGTTGGTTGGGTTTGGGAGTTTGAGCGTCTGGCCACACAATCCCGATATTTTAATCATTGCCGATACGCTCTACTACGGCAGCGCCGCGCTGGCGTTAGGCGGATTGCTGTTATCTGGCTATAACTTGATGGAGCGGTTATTTTCCCCCACCTTTGGTATGACAGCTCGCGGCTGGACTATCCTCACCTGGCGCTGGGTTACAGTACTGGCACTGGCCAGTCTCCTCAATGAACTGGTCAGACAATTTGGAACCCCACAATTGTGGTTGACGGTTTCAGCTCTGGCAGACAGTGGCGCTTGTAGCCTTTGCGACAACACAACTGTTTCTCAGTCACCGGTACCGAATCCCTAACGAGACAACTCTGTGGGGAATTAGGCTGAACACAAGATCAAAATAATGTTGTCGCTATCGTACGCACAGGCGTTGCCGTTCGTTGCATCTATAGTGCCATTTGGTCCACACGACATCAGAACCGAACTATCGGGGGTAGCGGTCAAATTATTGACTCCGTTACAGCCTTTGGCCGCACCGACACAGAAATTGTCTTCATCTAAAAAATATGGCCGACCCCAGGGGTCGATGACTTTGGAAATGTATGGTCCACGCCAGCTGTTGTAGGTACCATCAGTTGCTACCAGACCCGCAGCAGCGGCCGAGAGATCTATTTCGTTATTACTGGCATTGCGCGGCGGACAATACGCACTCTGTTTATGGGGATACAATCCGGTTTGATTGACCAACAGCTCCATAGCTGTTTTTATACTCTGCAATTCGGCCTGGGCGCGACTGATTTTAGAGGTTTCGCGGGCGTTACCGAGAGCCGCTAAAACAGTCGAAGCTAGAATCCCGATAATAGCAATCACCACCAGTAGCTCAATGAGAGTGAACCCGGGTGTCTGGTTTATTTGTCTCAAGTGTTGATACATATAGTGGTTAGTAGTGGGCTTTAGTATACCAGGAGAAATACCCCGGAACCCACCCTCTAACAGGCACCATTCTTCGTCCGCGATCTCTGTTCTGATATTTATTTTGATTAGGACCCCGTCTCCTGATACACTAATGCTATCTAAACCATGTATCTATGCGGCACCCACACACACCAGAGACGATAATCATGTCCGTCGGAGGATCCCTGATTGTGCCGGATCAAATCGACACTACTTTTTTGACCAACCTTAAAGAATTGATCCACATTGACGCCGCCGCCACTGGTCGGCGGTTTATTATTATCGCTGGCGGCGGTAAAACCGCCCGGCGTTACCAGGACGCCGCGTCGGCTGTCACCGACCTCACAAGCGACGACCTCGATTGGATGGGTATTCACGCCACGCGTCTCAATGGTCACTTGCTCCGCACCATTTTCCGCGACATTGCCTACCCGGTAATGATCACTAACCCCGACGATATCCTCGATATCCACCCAAACGAAAACGTAATTATCGCGGCCGGCTATAGGCCAGGCTGCAGTACCGATTTGCGCGCAATCCAGATAGCGCAACGGGTCGGGGCAGCCAAAGTCATCAACCTCAGCAACACCGACTACGTGTACACAGACAACCCTCACACCAATCCCGAGGCCACTAAAATCGAAGACATAACTTGGACTGAATTTAGAAAACTCATTCCCGACGAGTGGGCGCCGGGATTGTCCTCGCCATTTGACCCGATTGCCGCCCGAGAGGCCGAGATTCACAACATTGAAGTTGCCCAGTTAAATGGCTTAAAACTTGACTGTCTCGCCCACTATTTGGCGAACGAGCCATTCATCGGAACACGGATTCATAATTAGCAACAACCCCGCCAGTTAGTGAGGTTAATATACCTCATATTTCTGACTCAATACTATTTCGAGCTACTAGGGAGCGCGCAGAGACCCAATAACACCGGAATCCCGACATACGGCACCAAGGGGAGCAGGACCAGCCACCCGGTGTAGCCCGCATCATGTAGACGCCTCACTGTAAGCGCACAGTACGGAAGTAAAATAGTCAACCAAAAAATAATCAAGAGTGCCGCCATGGCTGTTTTAGTAAACCACACCAAGCCCATACCACCGAGGGAAATCACCACCAATCCTAGCGTAAACTTCCAGAACATCGCGCGGTCTGCCCGCCCTTCAAAATCAGCATAGTGGTGCGCAATGGGATCTAAAAACCAGTTCATAGAAATATGAAAATGATACTAATATGCTTCCAGTGTACCACAGCCGCCATAACCAATACTGCCACTAGACTTCGGCATCATGCTGCCTCCCAATTGCTGTGCACATAAACGTTTCGATTTGGACATACAGCGCCGCCTTGGTCGCATCATTTCGGATAGTGAAATCGGCAGCGGCCATGACTTTAGCCTTTTGCATACCATGCGGATCAGGATCATTCATTTCGATGGCTTCTTGGGCTTGGAATTGTTCATAAGTTACATTATCAGTCGTCGAATTACGTGAATTAATCCGCGCGTAACGTATTGCTACATCTGCATCTACGGCGAGGAGTATCCCCTCGCGTAACTTTAGATACTCAACTTCTGCAAAGGTGCGGAGCGACTCAATTACTACCCGATTTTTACCTTCGGCGGCGGCTCGTTCGTAGGCTTTACGGACGACCACCTCATTTCCGAACTCTGCCCGCAATGCATTGGCGGTAATCCTCGTTTGCTCTCGAGTAGCAACGAGGCCCAGCCTCGCAATCTCAGCCATAATAAAATCACGAGCTGAATAATGAGTAAAGCCATGCTGGCTGACCAAATACTCAACAACGAGTCCTTTACCAGCTCCATCTGTCCCTGTAATGCCAATAATCATAAATATATTAGTTTGTTTCTCTGCTAGAGGAGAGAATTCGATCTATCTCTTGGTGAAGCTCCACTTCACTACCGCTATTCACTACAGAGAAGGTAGCCAAGGCCATTACGTCAGCAATACTTTGTTTAGCAGTATCGCTCGAATGCATTTCACGGGCTTCTTGTTCAGTAAACGCTTGGAAAGACACGGGCACTACCTGACTCTTTGTTTCAATAATACGCTCATATCGGACTTTGACATCCGCATCGACAGCCACGAGCACTCCGCCCTCAGCCAACAAGAGTGTGGCTTCAGGAATTGCTCTGATGGATTCAATAACAACATCAGAACCACTTACAGTTACTTCAGCAATCAGTGTTTTGATAATGTAGTCTCCTCCATGCGCTGCCCGAATCTCGTTTCCTACCGATACCAAAGTATCTCGATTAACAGGAATGTTACGACGGTGCACTTCCTCGATAATAAACGAACGTACAGAACGGTAGGTAAATCCTTGCGATACGAGATATTCAGCTACTGTTGTTTTACCTGCACCAAGGGTTCCAGTGATGCCGATAATCATAATTATTTCTTAGTTGCAACGATAACCTTTGGCTTTTGGCGCTTCTCGATCAAGATAAGAAGAGGCGAAGCGACCAAAATCGAAGAATACGTTCCGGCGATCATACCGACAATCAATGTCAGTGAGAAATCTTGGGTAGAGGCGGGACCGTACCAAAAGAGGGCCGCCAACATCACAATAACGGTAACTGAGGTGTTAACTGACCGGGTCAAGGTTTGTACGATACTGCGCCAGACCAAATCACCAAAGGCTTCGACACGCTTGTGTTCGATATTGAGGTTCAGGTTTTCGCGAATTCGGTCAAAGACAACAATCGTGTCGTTAATTGAAATACCAAGAATAGTAAGTAACGCCACAATAAACAGCGCTCCGACTTCGGCATCGCGCGCGTACCCTAGGTACGCGAATAGTCCCGTTGGAATCAAAATATCGTGGAGCAAGGTTACAATCGCCACGACACCATACTTCCAAGAGGACACCGGCTCGGACACACCACGAAAGGCAAAGGCGATAAAGGCGATGGTAAGCAAGGTGATCATCGCAATCGCCCACCAGGCCTTTGTCATCAGTTCGGCTCCAATGGTTGGACCAACTGAGTTAAATTGGACCTCTTCGGCTTTACCAAAAGAATTTACGGCTTCACTGAGTTTATTTTTCTCGGGAGTTTGTAAATCGCGTTGACGCAACACATATTCAGAATCTCCGACTGGTTGGATGCGAATTTCGCCGTAATCGAGAGCGTCGACTTTGACCTGAAGTGCCGCCTGATCCGGACGCCCGTCGGGATAATTTACTTGTAATAATGAACCTCCTTTGAGATCAATTCCTGCCTGCAAACCCCAAATCAAGAGGGCAGCAACTGCGAGGAGTGAACTAGCGACAGGTATAAAGAAAAAGTAATTTTGATACTTTTGCGCAACTGACCCCACCACGCCAATTGCTGGTGTGCTCGGAAGGTTTTGTGGTTGATTATTTTTAGACATACACGTAATTATTTGAAAAAACCTGAACCCATAACAAAGCGGCCAATTTTAGTATCAGTTTTAATCGGGAGAGCTAACAGCAAGGTGCGTGAAATGGTAATCGCAGACAACATCGATACTACCACCCCGAGCCCGAATACTAGCGCAAAGCCCTTAATTAATGACGTACCAAACCAGAACAATACTACCGCTGCGATAATGTGGGCAATGTTTGAATCACGAATAGCAAGCCACGCGCGGGCGAATCCTTCGCTGATAGCGTGCTGGACGTCTTTGCCATTCCCGAGCTCTTCTTTGATACGTTCCGCAATCAGTACGTTAGCGTCTACTGCCAAACCTACCGACAAAATAAGTCCAGCGATACCCGCCGCGGTAATCACCACCGGCAAGAGCTGGAATATCGCCAACATCAGTACTACGTAAATAAACAACGCAATAACTGCAATAATGCCCGGTAGGCGGTACCAAAAAATCATAAATAATGAGAGTGCTATAAAGCCGACTGCCCCCGCGTACACCCCAGCACCAAGAGCCTCCTCACCCAGGGCACCGCCAATCGTTTCCGTACTCGTGAGCACAATTGGCACCGGCAAGGCACCGAAACTCAGGTTCTGCGCCAATGCTTTGGCTTCTTCGGGTTTAAACCCGCCTGAAATAACCGCTTTGCCACCGGTGATAGCTTCGTTGATACGAGGAGCGGAAATAATTTCACCATCGAGGAAGATAGCTAGACTCTTGCCCGTATTTTCACGGGTGATTTTTTCGAATAATTCCGCTCCCTCATCGTTAAAAACAATGGACACAATTGGTTCATTCGCCAACTGACCACCGTTTCCTGCAGTAAATTCCAACATTGCGCTCTTGAGGTACCGGCCAGTTAGTCCAGTTTCAATATACGGATCCATGTCATCGACTGATTCACCATTTACTTTGATGTTCCCAATCTGGGCGGTGCCACTGCCAGAGGCACTGGTACTAGCTCCAGAAACCAAAGCTGCCGCTGACTGCTGCGCCGCTACCACCTGGTCATCAACTAATTTAAACTCCATCAGCGGTGTCTTGCCGATATCTGAAATTGCTTGATCTACATCTGTAACGCCTGGTAATTCCACAATCAACCGGTGTGACTGTTCGCGCGCTACCACACTACTTTTTTCGACCTGGACATTTGGTTCAGAGACGCCGTTTGGATTCACCCGCTTTTCAATAATTTGACGCAATACCTCCATCAGGGCTGGAACGTCACTCTCGGCAATTTTAGAAACATCAGCGGTGTACGTCAATTGACTACCTCCTGCGAGATCCAGGCCAAATTTGAATGGATGACGGGCGTCATCTTGAACGGCGTTACTATATACAAAGAAACCAATAGCTCCAGTTACCAGCAATACGAGCAACGCTCGAAAGATACGAATAAAAATTTCAGTTCCTGCAGACACTCCTTCGGTATTTATTTTATCTGTCATAAAGTGGCTCTTTTATAGCATATTTTGCTAATCTTGACCACGTGTGGGACGAGCCAGGCGGACGAGGTTTTGCAGCAAAATTGCAATGGTAATGGGTCCGATACCGCCCGGGACTGGTGTCACCAAGCTTGCCACCATGGACACTGCCGAGTCAGCATCCCCCACCAAAACTCCACCCTCTTCCGTCGTCCCGGCATCAAACACCACAGCTCCTGGCTTTATTACCGCAGCAGTCAAAAGCCCCGGCACCCCCGCGCCCAAAATCAAAATATCTGCAGCTGCGAGAATGGCGGCTGTATCGGGGGTATCTTTTTCAATAACCGAAACTACCCCACCACTCGCGGCTGCGTATGCTGCCGCGGGAATACCTACTAACCGGCCCTGTCCAACGATAGCCACTGACATTCCCGCAAACGCCACCCCATGGCGCTGCGCAATAGCATCAATCGCGCCAACAACCGGCGGGAGCACGTCGGTAATTTCTCCACGATAACGTAGTGCATCTACATCGTGACTGGATGGCACCGCCGCGAGAACCGCTTCGATATCAATCTGAGCTGGAAACGGTAACTGTACAATCATTCCATCAGTGTGTGGTAGTGCATCGTTAATACTATCAATTACCGCCTCAGTCGTGCTGTCGGCAGGCAACGTGACAACGGTGACCATAATCCCGACTTCAGCCGCTCGTCGCTGTTTTAGATGTAAATACTTCTGCGTCTCAAAATTAGGGGCACAGGTAAAAACCGTCAACCGCGGGACCATACCCAAGCCGACAATCTCTTTTTTTACGTCCTCATGGATTGCTTTTGCAATCGCATTACCATCAACTATCATGGCCCGATAATACCATAATGCACAAAAAAAGCCTGCTCATGCAGACCAAAAATTTCGGAGGCGGGCGGTATCTACCGCCCGCCTACCACTGTATATACCCGAAAGTGAAAGAGTAGATTACACTCGCCAGTCCCGAAGCACTGACATGCCAAGTAGCGTGCCACCAAACCGAAGCCTGTTTGAGTCCCCGCAATCGACACGACCGAGATTGTAAGTAGACCATACCTGCTCCAAGTACCACGCCAACACTGACAACCCACTCCGTTACTCCGGCGCCGGCGGATAAAAGTAACCCCGGTCCACTGACCAGAAACAAGATTGCCACACTGGTATCTAGCCACTCTAACAGTATATTTTCAGTAGCGTGATACGCCATCGAAAAGACCATGATGACGAGGGCTGGCAACCACCACAGAGTGTCGGCACTGACTGCCAAGTAGACTGGAAACACCCAGCCAATATTACTAACAACCAATATCGATTTTTTGAACACCGAAAATTCCCTTCCCCATCTGGAACACCGGACAGTACACTACCATCCACGCAAAAAAATATCTACCAGATTGCATTCAATCTAGCAAGGTAATTAAAAACTTACATAACCGAAATGAATCGCATAAATAGTTGTTGTAACAAATGAAGCTGAAATATGCCAAAACGCATGCCAGGTAAAATAGCTGTCGCACTGGTGGCTTATGCGCCGCTTCGATGACATAGAGTAGATCGAAAAGGCAGCCAAGACAGTAATTATTGCTAGTAACCACTCAACCATCGAAGCCTGCGCACTTTGTAAGAGAAATATGCCCGTAAGCATGTATATAAGAGCATAGGTGGTGTCGATAATTTCAAACGTGAGATACCCAAAGGTGTGATAGAGGGAGGAAGTTGCAATAATTGCGAGCGCAGCCAAAGCCCAGAGATAACTCCCCGATTGATATGCCAATACACAAGAGATCAACCAGCCAGCATGACTCGCTACTAACCACAATCGTGTCGAACGGTTTTGTCCGAGTACTTCGCACGTGAGAGAAGAAATTCTGGACCTAACTTTCATATTGTTCATTATTCTGTCTTGCTCTTTCGCTTCTCTGCCGGCACCCAATCCTCGTATCTCCCATCGGTGTATTCTATGGCGTCTTTGCTACTGTATGCACACTGATAGACCGTGGCTAATTTGCCACCACTCATTACAATTGGATAGGAATAGAAACGCCAGACGTGCGGCGCGGTCGGAATCCGACCGCGGGTAGCGTGCCAGAAAAAGAAAAAAGCGGCCCGAGCCATCCAGGGTTTAATCGGCAGGACTTTCTTGCCCACGGCGCGAGCCATATCGGCAGCTAAAACTGGTTCGCCCTCGGGCGTGATATTAAATTCTTGGTACGGCAGACTAAACGTCTCAAACGTAAATAGTTTTACAATATCCGTCACATCGTCCTCGTGAATGAACTGGCGGACCCAGCCTGTGGTGGCGGGCAACCACTTCGTCAAGGTTTTGATAAACCGATTTAAAAATCCGTCATCCAGGCTACCGGCGAGCGCCGACTGCAACCCAAATCGAATCCGCATGTACCGACCGCGCGGACCAGTAATCGCGGCCGGACGCACAATAAATACCTGTGGTGCTATGCGCGCGAGCGCTTTGGTCTCGTCGTAGAGGGCCCGGAGGTTCTCTTCGACCACTCGTTTTTCTTTGGCATAAATATACTCGTCCGGGCGGAAACCTTCGAGTTCGGTAAAATGGTGAACGAGTGTATTATCCGGACGGGCGGCGTAGGACGCAGCCGTCGAGAAATAAATCAACTTCTCGACCGATGGTGTCCCAAAGGCAAACTCAAAGATTTTTTGCGAACCGTCGACATTCCACCGCCATTGCTCATCTGATTTACCATACATCGCCCGGATCTGCCAGGCCGTATGCACGATAGTGGTTGGGGCAAAAGCCGCCACCTCGGCCTGCCAACCATCATCGGCCATATTATGCTGTACGTAAAATAGCTTGGGGATGGCTTTGCTGTATTCACTCTGGGGCTCTTTGTCGAGCGCCACAATCCGCTCGACATCATCCAATTTCGAGAACTGCTCACACAGCATCTCCCCCACGTACCCCGCCCCACCCACAATAAAAATAGTTTGTTTCATATTTGATGTCTAGAGTATATCATCAGCACATGATCATTCAATTATTACTGAGTCAATTTCCTCATTTAAACTGTACCTAGAAACGAATAGTTATGCCAAATCGTGAAAGAACAGTCTTGATAGTTTTAAGAGCAATCGCGACATCCAATAGGAGCGACCGATTTTTAACATAATACAAATCATAGGCCAACCGAATTTGCGATTCTTCGAGTGACTGTGGCTGAATGGCGCCACCGCGGTAGTGCTGATTTGTTTGCGCCCACCCCGTCACCCCAGGCTTCACAAAGTAGCGGATTTTATAATACGGAATTTGCTCTATTAGCCTATGACCCAAGCCCTCAATATCATTGCGGGGACCAATCAGAGACATGTCACCTTTGAGTATATTCCAAATCTGGGGAAATTCGTCGAGACTAGTTTTCTGCAACACCTTGCCCACACGGGTAATCATATTCCCTTTCTGGGCATCTTCGTGTTTCCAGGTACTAGACGCGGCGTCGTTTACGGTCATCGTCTGCAGCTTCAGCACCTGTACCTGTTTATTAAACTGCCCCATCCGTTTCTGCCACATAAAGAAACCGGATTGTTTGGCCTCTATCCGCTCCGCCACGTACACAAAAGGCAAAATAATAACCAGAAGCACCCCCAATATGATACAGCCGCAAATATCAATCGCTCGTTTACAGAAATCGTAAATCGGACTCTTTGATTGTGAGACGTGCGTTAAAAACCAATCATACCGCAGAGCTGATAACGGTACGCGATCAAACGTCTCTTCGTAGACGGTATAGAAATCAAGGAAGGTAAATTTGAAATTGAGAAACGCCAAATCAAACAGCGTTGGGAGGAGCGTATCCGCGTAGGCCCCGTGCGGGTTAGCAATAATAATTTCAATCTGTTCGCGCTCAATCAAGGCCAGTAATTTTTTCTCAAAATCAGGCGTATTTTTGGTAACAGTACTATCAATCAGGCGGACAAAGGTGTAGTTGTATCGATCGTTATTATTGATTTCGTCAACCAGCTCGATAGCTTCCGGACCATCGGCGATGAGAATGGCTTTATGTTTTATTTTGGGTTTAAAATATTGAAAAATATACAGACGCCAGAGCGTAATCAGCAGCACCGAGATGACTAAATAAATAATCAGATTCGTTTTTGGCGTAATTCCAAACGGCACCACCATAAACAAAAAGGCAGCGATCATGATATTTGCTACTTGGATATTTAAAATCCGACTGAAAATGAGAGACTTTAGAAACGAAGTGTGTTTGTCATACAGCCCCCCGATATAAAACACCATCAACCAGACGCCAGATAAAATCAAAAACGGTCCCACGTGACTCTCGATTAAGGCTGTTTCCGGCACCGCCACGTAGCGGACCGCCAAGGTCAGCCAGAGCGCCAGTAAAAAACTGATCAAATCTCCAGCAATCAAGAGTAATAATTCACGTGTACGCTCGCCCATAATAATAAAATGTGATAATTCACCACTATGGTACTGGACTACCACTAAATAGCAATAGGAAGTGGTATTGTCACTAAAATAGGCTATGCTGTAGTACTAGCTTATATCTATGTCCGAGCCAAAAAAATCCACAAAAAGGAAGGTCCTCTATTTAATTACGAAATCAAACTGGGGCGGTGCCCAACGCTACGTCTACGACCTGGCTACCAACCTCGATCCTAACCACTTTGAACCGGTGGTGGCGCTCGGTGGCAATGGTATTTTGGGTGAGATGTTGCATAATGCCGGTATCCGGACGATTGAGCTCTCGGAAATGAAAAATACGGCTACCTGGAAACAACTACGAAAGGCCGCAGCCGAATTGCGCCAGGTGCTACGCTTAGAACGACCGGACGTGCTGCATCTCAATAGTTCAGTAGCGGGTTTGGTCGGTGCCATAATTGGTCACGCGACGAGGGTGCCACGGATTATTTTTACCGCCCATGGCTGGGCTTTTAATGAAGACAGGCCTGTATGGCAACGATTGATTATTAAAGGCCTCCACTATCTAACGGTACTATTATCTGACCGCACCATCGCAGTATCCAGAGCAATTGTGTCCCAAATGAATTGGCCCGGGGCACAGCGTCGGATGAAGGTCATTAACCCCGGCCGCACTATTGGCGTCACGTACGGCGCGGTGGACGCTCGGGCGGCCCTGATTGAAATTTGCCCCAGTTTAGCTCCCTACGTGTCAGATCGCTTGATTGTGTGTTTGGCTGAACTACATCCCATTAAACGGCACCTGGTGTTACTTGAGGCTTTTGCTGGACTAGCCCCTACAGTTCCGCAGACGCGATTAGTACTAATCGGCGAAGGTAGAGAACGGATCCGGATTGAGCAATACCTGGCTACCCACCACCTCGAAGACCGCGTGCTACTTCTCGGCAACATCACCGAAGCGGCCCGGTTCTTGCGCGCTTTTGACCTGTTTGTCCTCTCATCAAAATCCGAATCATACGGCTACGTACTCCACGAAGCCGGTTTAGCCGGGGTGCCAATTGTGGCTACAAACGTAGGCGGGATTCCTGATATCATCACCCACCAAAAAACTGGATTACTAGTAGCCCCAGACAACGCACCTGCACTGACTGAGGCCATACACACCATGCGCGCTGAACCAAACAGAGCCACTGACTACGCAGTAACCCTAGAGAGAGAACTCCACGGTCGGAGCGTCGCCAAAATGGTTACCCAAACCGAGAGTTTATATAACAACTAGAAACAGTTAGCGTAGCCCGCCCACGCTGTGTGGCCCCCGCCTGCATTTATTTTACACCACGTGTTGGCCGGAATTACCCCAGCGGCCTGCTCGCGACGAAGGAGAATGGTATAGGTACTTCTGTCTGGAGCATCATTGCTGTTCCCGGCCGCACTACCAGTGCGGTACATAACACTAGCCAAAGTAGCTGTGGTTAAAATGCCAGTTGTAATAACAGTAGTGCTCAAGATATTGGTATCTGTTTGAGGCTTAAAAAATGCGGCAATATCTGTTGTGACATTATTAGCGGTAGCAGTATTGATAGCAGCTCCTGCAGCACTCCCCACAGCTGGACAGCTGGCTACTGCACACGGGTAATTACCGCCGTTGGCATTACGGTACAACTCGAGCGCCTTTTGCAACTCTTTGACCGCCTGTACTCTGGAGGTGTCGCGTGCCAGCACTCTAGTGTTAGATACCGACGCCAGCACGGTTGATGCTAGTAATCCAATAATGGCAATCACCACCATTAGCTCGATGAGCGTAAATCCGCGTGATCGGGACGATGTAAACATATAAGCCAGTATACAAAGGAAAAGACCTTCGATTAAAACTCCCTGGGGAAAACATTACTCATTGCACCCCCTGCTATACTATAGTGAATAGGTAACTTACATATTTGTATGGCAAATGGCTTTAAAATAAACGAAGACGACGGTATGCTCCAAAAAAAGCGTCCTGCGGTAAAAAAGAGTGGTTTTGCTGCGTTTCTCATCCGCCAAGGGCTCGCCAAAACTGAGACGCAGGCTAATCTGTATTTGATTGGCGTGGTACTGATTTGTTTTGGAATCATCTTTTACCAGAACTTCGGATAAACGCTGCCGGTTTCTGAATCTACAAAAAAACAGCGTTAGCTGTTTTTTTGTGCCATGAACATCGTTTCGTCAAAGACCGTCCGGGAATTTACCCGTGTATACCGGCGCATCGCAAATACCATCCCAACCGCTAAAAATTCAGTGACCAGATGCGATCCACCATAACTCAAAAACGGCACCGTAGTACCAGTGACCGGCAGCAACCCGATATTCATCCCAATATGTACAAAAAAATGACTAACGAACAATATCGCCACCCCAGTGGCAAATAACGTTTCAAAGTTACTGGCTCCATGAACAGCATGGTAGAGCAACCGCCAAATTACTATCCCAAACGCAATAAACAGGAGCAGCACACCAGTCAACCCCCACTCTTCGGCAAAGGCCGCGAAAATAAAATCGGTTTCGTATTCGGGTAAAAACAGTAACTTGGACTGGGTACCATACCCAATCCCTTTGCCAATTAGTTGCCCGGAACCAACAGCAACAGTTGATTGATATGCGTTATAACCAGCCCCTTGGATATCAGCCAGTGGATCAAAAAACGTCATAATGCGCTCCTTCTGATACTCCTGAAAGGCAAACTGCCACATCCCCCCAAACACCAGTGTTCCGAGACAAAATACCACTATCAAGTGCCGGAGTTTAATCCCTGCCACCAAAATCATGCCGAACCAAACAAAGAATAAAATTATCGCTGACCCGAAATCGGGCTGAATAAATACTAAGCCGAAAATCGTAAACGCATACAATCCCGAAATCACAATATGTTTAAAATCACCAATCAATTCGTGACGCTTGGAAAAATACTTAGCTAAAACAATAATTAAAATGAGCTTGGCTGGATCAGATGGTTGCAGCGAGAAAAACCCCAGATTAAACCGACTCTGCGCCCCGAGGGTGACCTCCCCAATAAAGAGCACGAGTATCAAAGCTAGCACTATCCCTATATAAAAAAAGAAGGTGGTGTTCCCTGCCCTAAAAAATCGGTAATCCGGCAAGAGAGCCAACAAAAAAATCCCGATTGCCCCCGCAATCCAAAACAGCTGCTTATTAAAATAGGCATTGTCTCCTTGATAAGAATACATTGTCACCAAACCAATCAAGGTTAAAAATAACATCGCGCCAAAGAGCACAAAATCAAACGACTGAAAAAAGACTCTAAGACCCCGCATGTGAACCTACAGCATATCTCATCCACAATATATTGAAAGCCCCACCGAAACTCCAAGAGTCTGGGGTTCAGAAACGAATGTAGTTAAATCCCTCCATTAATCCCCTACACCAGTGTGCTCGTTCAATAATGCCTCAGATACTAGGCGGATGGCAAAAAATATTGAGAGGTGTGCTAATTGCACATTGAACAATATTTTTTGCCATCCAACAACGTAGATGAGGTATTAGTGGACGAGCGGAGCAAAAGAGTCGGTGACTTTGGGGATGACATCAATCCGTGCCGCCCCATCTTCACAAATCGAACCCGTAATGGATTGATAGATTGACCCGAGGGTGCTCGGAGTCGGCGCTGCAAAGGCCTGCGCCTCGGTCGAGGCCAGCGCCCGCACAAACACCATATCTGCCCCTTTACCTAATCCAATAGTAAACAGTTCGATATCATCGGCCTTGAGCAAAGCTGCTTTATTTTTAGCATACACATCAGGCTCTTTCTCCGGAGCGGTCGCCAGTCCATCAGTGAGGAGGATAATGACACTGCGGGCATCAGGGTTGTGCCGAGACGAGTTCAGCTCGGCCTGCGCCGCGACCAGGGCGTCCCCTTGGTTTGTACTCCCCGTTTCTTCTTTGGGGTCAATCGTGAGCTTTTTTATGGCAGCGGCTACGTCAGCAGCATTATTTGATAATTGAATCGCAGTTACAGCCTTGGTCGCAAAGGTCACAACCGATACCCGATCGTCGGGACGAAGGTTGCGAGCAAACTCGCTCGCCGCCGCCAGCACGTCCGTTACTGGCTGGGGCGGGTTAGCTCCGTCATTATTCATACTCCCCGAGAGGTCAATCGCGAGCACCACATCGGTTGGCACGGCACAACTACGCACCGTTTTAGCAATCGGATTTGGCCAGGTAAACACGATATCTTTTTGGCTCTGACCACCAAACTGCTCCACAAACGTCTGTGACGCCGTGAGCGCATTACCGCGAGCGTCAAAAATAGTGGCCACGATTTCGACTGATTTGGCTTCACGCAAGCCGACGTTTTCCATCTTCACATTCAACTTTGGCCGGGCATCCGCTTCAACTAATTTGAGATCAACTGTCCGGAACTGCGATCGTCGTTCACTCGCTGGCAACCACATATCAGCCGGAGCGAGCACTAACTTGGTCTCGGTAGGCACTCGTCCATCAGTGTCAATTCGACCCTCAAACACTGGATAGGTGCTATCTGGCGGGAGGACGGTGGTGCCAGTACGCTCGGTAATTATTCCCGTTGCGTCAGATAACGTAAACCGGTAATTCACGAGTGGTGAACCAGCACTGATATTTTTATTCTCAACATACGCCACGGCATTATATTGCCCTGGTTGCACCTGAAAACTCTTGGCCCACAGCACTGTCGGCTGCAGCACTGATATCGCACAAATACGTGTACAGCTCCCATCACAATCAACCGCCCGTTCCTCCCCATTTTGGAGATTATCAAAACACGTCGGCGCCGCATAGAAATACATAAAATACACCCCCGTCGAAACCAGTCCCAAAAAGGTCATATACCCCACCCCATATTGTATTCTCCGCCAAAAGGCCCACGGCCGAAACGTTTGCATGTAGGTATTGTACCAAAGAAAAAACGCCGTGGTGGAGACGGGCGAGCATAACAGTGCTCAGCCTATCATCAAAACCACGGCGCTCGTCAGGGCAACCAAAGACGCATAAAATCGTCCAGGGCAAGGTTGCTGTGGTCGGCCAGACCACCTATTTTGTCGCGTCATCAGTCACGAGCTTCACCTTTACACAGCCAGTGTTTTCAGTGTTCATACCCGCCCGCACCAAGAGCAACAACCTGACAAACTGTATTTCCATCAAGAACTAGAGTGTCTTAGAGGGGAGATACGAGATTACTCGCGCTTCTCACTGATCAAGTGTTACTTCTCCCCTCTAATTCACCTCCGAAAATAACGTTGAATTTTAAGTACTGGCACCGGGCCATGCACACCGTCATTCGAATTGGAGCGACCTTTTAGAACAGTCTTTTTCACCGCCGGAGCTGCCGTTCAATTACTCATGACAGACTCCTATTATCTGCAAACCGGTTCGCAGTGAGTTTGTGCCACTAGGACAGGCGATCACTCTCCCATTTCAGCAGGTAATCCCATAAAGAACAGGGCCGTATCCCCTGACCGCACGATGGTTAGGAACCTCTGTACCCATACAATACACCCGTTTTTATAATCTGCAACTACGTGTTTACCCGTAAATAAAATTCAACTGACCAAATTATTAAAGCAAGACTTATGTAAGTTAAACTAGCAATTTTAATAAAGTTAAGTGAGGGTGGATTTTTAAATAAATTTCTAGCATGATATTGAATATATCCGTATTCATAGTCATGCTTTGCATACCTCAATTTAAACTCCCAGACTGTTAAAATACATTTACCAGTAAACACCCACGATAAAAAAGTTGCACTAAGAAATATCCCCCGAATGAAAAATAAATCTGGAATAAACCAACCAAACAAAATAATAAAAACTACAATAAGATGTATTATCGCTAATAAATTTGCCAGTATAACTTTCATACGGTAATTATATCAACTAAAATCAGTCTTGTTTACTCTAAGCTATCGCCGTTAACAATAAATGTTGGCGTGAGAAATGGGATGGGACCCATTTCGCAAGAGGTTGCCAGCTCTTTTGGAAAAAGAGCGACAACCTGTACAGCGCCTGTAAGGCGGACCTACTCTCCCATGGTAGGCGCCTGCAAACTTCGTTTGCGTTCACAAAAAACACCAGGTTTAAACCTGGTGTTTTTTGTGAATTAAAAACTTAGTGTTGGCGCCTACCTACTCTGCCCCTTTCGGAGTACCATCGGCGATGGAGAGCTTAACTGCCGTATTCGGAATGAGAACGGGTGGACCCTCTCCGCTAAAGCACCAACACTAAGTTTTCAATTTTGACAATGAATTAAATACCATGAAGTGGTCTCGGGCACTTTAGAAATTGAGGCTCTCGCAACAACTTCTAGTTACCCGAGGTGGCCACTTATGCATTCTAACCCTGTTGGGGCAGGACTATTTTGCGCAAAAGCAACCACTTCACGATATTTAATTCTGCATATTCTATATTTTATTATGCCCTGGGAAAGGGTGGTCAACTGCTGATATTGGGGTTACAGCAGTTGACCGGTGGGGGTACACGGCGGCAAAGCCAGACCCTTTCCCAGGGCATAAATCGACTATTTAACACAAACACCACTCTACAAAATTGTTCAGCTCTATTTTCGCTGTTTCTAAAACAGTCATAAATGAAATGAAGTGCGAGGCGTGCCAAGGAAAATAATGTGAGCGGGACACAAGGTCCAGCGAATATTATTTTGCCTTGAGCACAACGAAGCAATTCGTTCATTTTGGCTGTTTTAGGCGATGTACAACATTCCTTACAGGAAATACGTCCTATTAGTACACCTTGACTCCACGCATTACTGCGCTTCCATCTAGTGCCTATCAACCTGATCATCTCTCAGGGG
>JAYTKW010000027.1:0-19404 GCA_043729945.1 Candidatus Kaiserbacteria bacterium
ACGGATTACTCTGCATCACGGTGCGCTCGAAGCGGCCAGACTAGTCCGCATCAGGATTTTGTTCAAAGTACATTCGAACTTTGTCTAATATGCTCCGCAAATACCAAAACCCAAACAAAGTCTAAACTTTGTTTGGGTTTTGCTGTATTTGCGCGAGGATGTGGGATTCGAAGCCCGATTGAGCTGGATTGGAGGCGAAGCCGAACAATCTAGCCAATTGGGGTACTGGTCCTGTAAGGACCGAATCCCACATCCTCCGCAGACATTGACACGATTGAAATGTCGTGTTATTTTCATTGCGAATGCTCTTTGATTCCAAAGGCTTCATAACCGTGAAGGAGAGTGGCAATGAGTCTAATCGTCGCAACACGCGGTATCCAGTCCGAGAAAACCCTCGGTGGGCATCGCAAGCAAGTCGTCCCGTTCGTCGGTGCGGATCGCGAAGGCGAATTCGCACAGATGGGCATCGGCCTCGTCTTCCCCGACGAAGAGAAAGGAACCATCTGGGGTCTCGTCATGCCGCACGCACTGATTCAGTCGTGGCGTGGTATGAAGATTCTCGAGAAGATCGAGACCATAAACCGCGGCACGCTCTGTGCGTGCTGGACGGTGGCGCGGCGTGATGTTCACAACAGTGATAAGCGCCATCTCGACGAGCTCGCCGAGCAGTTTGGTGGCATGGACAAGCTGCAGGCAGTTCGCGAGGAGGTGCTTGCCTCCGTTCCGAGCGCCGATGAACTCAACACCATGATCACGAACCTTCGCGAGAAGGGCGTGGAAGTGGATAGTTGGGAGCTTGAAGAAGAAGTGAAAGCTGGACGGATTGCAACGAGCTCGCTCATCGAGACGATCACGAGCGAGACTGAACAGCGACGACAGGCATGCCAGCGCGAGGAAGAAGAAGTCAAGAAACCGCTTGCCCGCGAAGAGAGCCTCACGGCATTCTTCGAAGACCTCGGTATCGCCAACTTCATCATTGGCGGCGGTATCGGCGGTTACGGCATGGACTGGGGCCATGTTAAGCTCGAGGAGCTGGATAGCATCGCCAAACGTGACAGCTTCAGCAAATACCTCACCGACGGCCATCGACTGGAACACACGACCGAAGGGCCGGAGACGTTCTCGGCCCAAGTCGCGCCCGGCGTCACGATGTATCAGACTTCGTTCGGCGAGATCGAGCAGCCGTATTTCACGGCGATGGACGGCACGAAATATACGTTCGTGTCGGCGAAATATCGCGATGGCCACTTCCACATCAAGACGAAAGTCGAGAAGGAAGGAACACCACCTGCTGAAGGCGACCTCACCATCAACGAGCTTCGCGAGATGATCGGGCCGATTCCGCCGAAGCCAGCGGCACGGCAAGGCCTCCTCCAGAAGGTCGCTTCGCTTTTTCGGTAGTCAGTCACCGTGGGGTGTGCGCAGAGCAATCTGTGCACACCCTTTTTTTACGTCTTATAATTTGGAAGCATCACCCACACTCTTTCATTCATAAGCGAAGTTCTAACGTCGTGTAACATAGCCCGTAAATACCAAAACCCAAACAAAGTCTAAACTTTGTTTGGGTTTTGCTGTATGTGCGCGAGGAAGTGAGATTTAAATTTAAACCTAACATTACTGCTTTGGAAACTTACTAATGTCCATATACGCAGGTTCGAGGATATATCCGTCAGGATCCTCTACTTCAAAGGTGTACATAAAATCACTGGCGATCTCTTGGTTAAACGTGTTGATGTATACTCTACCACCAGCTGCGGTAGCGCGTTCACAAAATACATCAACTGCCTCTTTCGATTCCAAGCTCAGTGCATAAAATGCACTGACAGTCTTTTTCTGGTTCGCTATTTCTTTTCCGTCGTTAAAATGTAAAGCAAAACCTTCTGTGAGCAGCATAAAGATGATCTCGTCACTCCACATCATTGCGGCAGCAACCTCGTTACTGAAAGTGGGATTTTTCACACAACCGATTGCTGCATAAAAAGCAGTCGCGAGTGCTAAGTCTTTAACAATTAAATTTAGGTAAATTGATTTTGTTGCCATAGTTTTTTTGATGTATATTACAAAATAATTTTACCATCTTTGTGACACTTCTCCATTTTAATACCCCAAGATCATTTGTTCTAGACGCGAGTAGTTCTCTCTTAAATAGGAATAGTCACGAAGTATCCTCCGTCCTAATCAAACTAATGCGCCCAAGCGAGGCAAATGATGGTGACGTGTTTTGGGACGTGTTTAGCTAGGATGGTTCGGGCTGCTTTCATGGTGGCGCCGGTAGTGAGGACATCATCGCAAATTATGATCCGGCTGATGGGACACCAGGTAATCGTAGCTACTGTCTGCGATACAGTGAAGGCGTCTTTCATGTTTTTGAGTCTATCTTTACGACCGAGACTAGTTTGTCGGGTTGTGTCAGTGGGTCGCAGGAGCCAATTTTTCTCGATACGGACCAGAGGTGAGGCGGGGAGCGTTTCAAGGACACGGGTGACTTGGTTAAAGCCGCGCTCTTTTTGCCGAGCGCGACTGAGGGGGATGGGGATCATAATAGTTTCGCCGGTATTAGGATGGTCACGTAGCCACTGGGCGACGAGCGAGCCGAGCAGCTCGGCTGCGTGCTGATTCTTTTCAAATTTACAGGCGGCGACGGCTGCTTGAACCCGACGACTGCTGTAGTGGGCGAGGGTAATTCCATTAGGAGTCGATGTTGGAATGTACCGAGAAGAAAAATCAGTGACCGTAGTTGTCCGCAATAACCGTTCATGCTCCGTTTGAGGGAAGAGTGTATCGAGCAGTATCCGCAGAATTGTTCGCATAGTACCTAGTATACAATGTCTGTGTGTTAGAATTATTCCAAACATATATATAGTATGGCTCTTTCCGATATATTGGCGTCATTTGCCACTAAACCAGCAACAACCGCGACTACTAACCGCGTGGTGGGTATTGATATTGGCTCGTCATCAATCAAAGTTGTCGAGCTGCAAGATAGGGAGGGGGTGATTACTCTGACCACCTACGGCGAACTCGAGCTCGGCCCGTACAGCGAAGAGAAACCGGTAGGTACCGCGGTAGTATTGTCTCCCCAAATTGAACGTCAGGCCTTGGTCGATATTCTGCGTGAATCAGCTGTCAAAGCCAAACAATCGGTATTTGCCATGCCACTCTCATCGAGCTTTGTGACCGTGATGTCGCTCATGGCTCCTCCTGAAGAAGATATTTCCCCCCGAGTTCGGGTCGAAGCGCGTAAATACATTCCTGTACCAATTGCCGAAGTCACCTTGGACTGGGCTGAGGTTGATCAGGGTCTACGTACCGATGCTGGTACTCGTGAGGTATTGCTCGCAGCGATTCAAAATGAAGCACTAAAACGATTTACTACGTTGATGGAGACAGTCGAATTTGCCAATCCGCCAATTGAAATTGAATGTTTCAGTGCGATTCGTAGTCTCTATACCGACGAAACCCCAGATACCATTATTATAGATATAGGTGCGGTGAGCACAAAATTATATATTGTTCGCGCTGGCTTGTTGCAGCGGATGTATCGGGTACGGGCTGGAGGGACACTCGTGACCGAAAAAATGGTGACCGAAATTGGCGGGACGTTTGCAGAGATGGAGACACTCAAACGATCTGCTACTCATGAAAACCCACAATTTTCGGCAGTGCAAAAAATCCACGCCGCCAGTTACGACCGCGCTTTCAAAGAATTTTATCAGGTGATTAACGAATACGAATCAAAAGTTGGTATATCACTGCCGAATATCCAGCTCATCGGTGGGGGGGCACTGTTTCCAGGGTTTGCGACAAATATCGCCACGACGTTTAACCGACCAACCACATTGGCCCAGCCCTTTAACAAGGTAGCCTACCCCGCATTTATGGAAGACACTATGAAAATGATTGGGTCCTCGTTTACTGTCGCACTCGGAGCCGCGCTGCGCCAGTTCGAATAAAATTTCTTTCCACAGTGGGAAGCGGTTTTTTGACACAACGTAGCCTATACTATGTCTATGCCCCCAGTTCCTTCAAGTTCGTTCATACCAAAGCGTAATTCCGCTACCAGACCAAAAACCGTGAGGCGGTACAATTTTTTCATACTCGGCGCCATTGCGTATTCGTTGTTTGTGGCGGCACCCTTGGCGTCAGCCGCTTTATTTATTTATCAAATTCGAACTGAGTCTAAATTTGCTGAATCAGTAAAGAACCTGGAAGAGCAAATTCAGACTTTTAACGAAGCTGATTTGGCCCGAGTGGTCGAATTTAACGATCGTCTATCCTTAGGTAAACAAATACTTGATACCCATGTATCATTTGTGACACTTTTGACTCTCCTGGAATCATCCACTGCCGAAACTATTCAATTTAATTCTCTGGCCATTAAACGAACGGATGCCAATACCGTTGACGTGTCTGCTAAATTGACCACTGACGCGCTCGATGGCGCTCTCTTCCAGAGAGGTACGTATAGCACCAATGCTAAAATCAAAGATACAAAATTAAGTAATGTGGCTTTTGTACCAGCTGCCGAAGCAACCGAAGCAGAGCCTGCAAAACGTTCCGGTGTAGCCCTGGAAGCCAAGTTTACCTTTGCGGCTGATAGTATTCTCTATGCTCCCAAGGTAACTGTGTCGACCACAACTGACTCGGTTGACGCCACTTCTGCCACTACAACCTCAGCAACGACTACGATCGCCTTGCCATCTAACGAAACTACTATATGAGTAAATTTTCCCTCTTTACGCAGATAGTTATGATTGTCATCGCGGTGACTATCGGCGTGATGTATATCAAGCCTACGGTAGCAGCCATCAAATCTACCCAGCAGACTACCGCCACCTACAAAGCCGAATCAGACAAGGTCCTGAGTGTGAATCTAGCACTAAAGGAAAAAATTGCCAAAGTCGAAAGTGTCAAACCAGCCGATGTTGCTGCCCTCAAACGATACATACCAGATAATATGGACGAGATTGCAGTTATGAAAGATGTCGCCAGTATCTTTAAAAGTCTTGATGTAAAATTAAAAGATGTCAGCTTTAAAGGCAAGGCCGAGCCAGTGGCAATTGCCGAAGGGGCTGCCCCTTTGCCGCTGTCTACGTACAGTTTTTCAGTAGCTACTGTTGTGTCGTACGCAGAGTTAAAACAGGTATTGCGAGCTATCGAAGTAAATAATTATCTCTTACAGATCAATTCATTAACTGTCACTCCTGTAAAAGAAGATGATACTCTGACAGTAGAGATGGAGTTGGTGACGTTTAGTCGTGCGTCTGTCACCGAAGATACGGCTGTGCCTAACGAATAAATAATATATGACACAAACACTTAAAAATCTCCTCACGCTGGCCGTTTTCGTTATTTTGGTGGGGCTGGGGTATTATCTCTTTACACAGGCGGGGACTGGTGGTCTTGACATAACAGGCAGTGACACTGTGTCACCTGATTTACTCCAAAAGACCCAGGTATTCATTGAACGACGTTCCGCTCTTGACCAGGTTGCCCTGGAAACAGATTTCCTGACCGTGGCTCCCTTTACAACTCTCCGTTCATACACCACCGAGATTCCTGATCAAACCGTTGGTCGTAGTAATATTTTTGATACTGCAGCTCCCGTACCAACTGTGACGCCCGTCGTGATCGAATAGTGGTGTATTTGCTAGTATGAGTATCTTTGAAACCTTACAAGAGCAGGGGATTATCTCGGAGACGGCGCTCGCTGAAGTGACGCGCATGATACAAGAAGAGGGAAAGTCCGTCGAAGCAGCGGTCTTGGCTGCCGGTATCAGCGCGACCACACTCCGTGATGCCTGCGCCGCCTATTACCAGGTTCCGGCGTTTGTGATTGTTGAAGGTTTTGATATTACTGCCGAAGTTCTGACTTTTATCCCCGAAGACTCTGCCCTTCATTACCACCTGGTGCCGCTGGCTCTGGAGGATGGTGTGTTGCTGGTGGGAGTAAATGACCCTGATGATTTACAAATCCGCGAGGCTTTGAATTTCATAAGTACCAAACACAACCTCCCGTACAAGTTGGTGTTTATGTTGAGTGAAGACATCACTCGCGCCCAAGAACTCTATTCAAACTTGAAGGGCGATGTGACCGACGCTTTGGTTACCCTCGAAACCGAACTTGATACCGAAATTGCCAAAAACTCTGCCGAAGGTTCTGAAGACGAAAAAACCGAACTCGAACACATCAAAGAAGATGCACCGGTTACCAAAATCGTGGCCACTATTTTGCGGTATGCAGTTGATGGTAAAGCGTCAGATATTCATATTGAACCTACCGAGACCAAAGTCGTGGTGCGCTTTCGGGTCGATGGATTATTAGCTACTAGTCTAGAGCTCCCTAAAAATGTGCAAATGGCTGTTGCGGCCCGGATTAAAATTTTAACGTCGATGCGGCTCGATGAACGACGTAAGCCCCAAGATGGTCGTTTCTCGGCTACGTTCGATGGACGTAAAATCGACTTTCGCGTATCGATTTTGCCTACCAGTCACGGCGAAAAGGTGGTTATGCGTATTTTGGATAACGAAAAAGGTGTACGGACACTCGAAGATGTTGGTGTGACCGGGCATTTACTGGCGTCGATTAAACGGATGTTAAATGAACCCTATGGGATTATTTTAATTTCTGGTCCGACCGGTTCAGGAAAATCTACCACCCTCTACGCCATGCTCTCTGAGCTTGATAAACAAACCAAAAACGTCCTCTCGCTCGAAGATCCGGTTGAATATGATATCCAGGGTGTGAGTCAATCACAAATGCGACCAGAAATTGGGTATACCTTTGCTTCTGGATTGCGGGCTGCGCTCCGCCAGGACCCGGATATTATTATGGTTGGAGAAATCCGTGACAAAGAAACCGCCCAGCTCGCAATTCAGGCGGCTCTCACCGGTCACTTGGTACTGTCTACTATCCACACCAATAACGCCATTGGGGTTATTCCGCGTTTGATTGACATGGGGGTCGATCCGTACCTCATTGCCCCGACGCTGAAACTAGCTATCGCCCAACGTCTCGCGCGACGCCTCAAAGACGACACCGGAACCGAAGCTCTAATTGAAAAGAGTATGGAAGCCATGATGGCCGAAACATTTAGTACTCTGCCCGAGAAATACGCCAGCCGCATCCCGACCGGTAAAACCATTGCTCACCCCACCGCCACTCCGGGGTGTGCCACTGGTATGCGCGGTCGGGTAGCTATCATGGAAGTGCTCGAGGTTAATGAGGCTATCCAAGAACTGATCCTAAAAAACGCCTCCGAAGAAGCCATCTATGACGAAGCCAGACGCCACGGTTTCCTAACCATGAAAGAAGACGCCATCATCAAAGCTCTCGACCACAAAATTCCCCTAGAGGAAATGAACGCTTTTGGTACCAAAATGGGTGTCGAGGAAGATCTTCCGGCCCCTGTCGATAACCAACCAATCCCTACTACAGAAGAGGCTATAATTAAAGATGATGAAAATACTACTGGTTGACGACGACACGTTTCTTCGTGACATGTACGCCACGAAATTTATCGAGTGTGGGCACAACGTCACCCCGGCGCTTCATGCCGCCGACGCACTGCGAGTGCTTGAATCAACTGCTGATTTTGATTTGCTACTGGTTGATATGATTATGCCGGGTATGACTGGCTGTGAACTGATGATTCAGATAAAGCAGGTCCTGCCTGACATCACCATGAAATTCATCGTCCTCTCTAATCAGGGACAAGACCAAGACATCGCTGAAGCCAAAGACGCTGGTGCTATTGGATACATTATCAAAGCCCAGTCAGTACCGAGTGAGGTCGTAAAAAGGGTTGAAGAAATCATGAAAGCCTAACTTTGTTCTTATGTCTGTCGACTACAAAAAAGAATTACAATTACTTATTCAAACCGTCATTAGTGAACGGGCGTCTGATTTGCACTTTGGAGTGGGGACACATCCAACCCTGCGGGTAAATGCGTCCTTGATTCCTTTGGTGCGTAAACCGATTTTAACTGACGCTGATGTATCGGGATTTGCCCAGGTCATGATGCGTCCCGAATTCTACGAACGTCTCAAACGTCGTGACGAAGTAGACTTTTCCTACGAAAATACCGAAGGCATCCGTTTCCGTGGCAATGCCTTTTACCAAAAAGGCCGACTATCAATTGCCCTACGTTTGATTCCCAATGTTATTTTGACCTTAGAGGAATTAAACCTGCCTCCCATCCTCGAGAGTTTTACTGACCGGCCCCAGGGATTCTTTCTCTGCGTCGGTCCGGTGGGGCAGGGTAAATCAACGACTTTGGCCGCTATGGTAAACCGGATTAATATCAAGCGTGCCGATCACATTGTTACCATCGAAGATCCAATTGAATACGTCTATACTCCTCAAAAGGCGATGATTGACCAGCGTGAAGTTGGTATTGATACCGCTAGTTACGAAACAGCCTTGAATTCGGTATTCCGCCAAGACGTCGATGTTATTCTGGTAGGAGAAATGCGTAATCCGGCAACAATTGCGATGGCCGTGACGGCGGCTGAAACTGGTCACGTTGTTTATTCCACTCTCCACACCAACGACGCCGCCCAAACAGTCAACCGTATCATTGACTCATTTCCTGGCAGCCAACAAGACCAAATTCGGGTTCAGTTATCGGCGTCATTGATCGGCATCTTCTCGCAACGCCTCATTCCGAGGATTTCTGGCGGTCTGGTGCCGGCTTATGAACTACTGGTTAATAACGCTGCCGTCAGTAATCTTATTCGGGAAAAGCGCACGCATGAAATTTACTCCGTTATCGAAACCGGTCTAGAACAAGGTATGATTGATATGAATCGTTCACTCGCGCAGTTAGTGCAGCAAGGGGACATCACAGTCGAAAATGCTTTTCGGTATGCCGTCAACCCCAAAGGCTTGGAACGCCTCATTTAATATATGATATTTAATTACAAAGCCATCGATAGTGAAAACGCCGAACGTATCGGTACGGTTGAAGCTGTGCATATCGACGCCGCCATCACTGCCGTCCAGAAACGGGGATACACAGTGGTATCTATTGAACCCGTTGAGGCAAAGACCGGGCTCTTTAATATCGATCTGCATCTCTTTGAAGGGGTTTCAAACAAAGAAATCGTTATTCTCTCGCGGCAGATTGCGACCCTCTTTCAGGCACACGTGTCGCCACTACGTATTTTCCGTTTGTTGTCTGCCGAAATGGACAATCAATATCTCCAGAATATATTAAATAAAATCGTTGAGGACCTGCAGGGAGGAAGTTCCATTGCCCGCGCCCTAGCGGCCCACCCGAGCGTGTTCTCATCGTTTTATGTCAACCTGGTCCGGGCTGGCGAAGAATCCGGGTCACTGGAAAAATCCTTTATGTATCTGGCTGACTATCTAGACCGGTCATATGAAATTGTTTCCAAAGCCCGCAACGCTCTGATTTACCCAGCGTTTGTGATCAGTATTTTCTTTATTGTGATGGGTCTGATGTTGACCCTGGTTATTCCAAAGGTAGCCCAGATTCTGATTGACTCAGGTGGGGAATTACCGATTTACACCAAGGCGGTAATTGGCCTTTCAAACTTCCTCGTTAATTGGATTGGCTTGATTTTGATTGTCGGTAGTGCAGCCATTGTTGGCGTGGTCCGCTTCGTTAAAACGCCAGCCGGCCGCCGTATGTATGACGAATTTATAATCTCAATTCCGTACATGGGTGACCTGCAGCGCAAACTAATCCTCACCAAACTGTGTGATAACCTGTCTACGATGCTCAGTAGTGGTATTTCAATTGTGCAGGCACTGGAAGTAACCAGCGAAGTCGTCGGTAACCTCGTCTACAAAGAAATTATTGAATCAGCCCTAGCCGACGTCAAAGCCGGCCGCTCATTTGCCGACGCCATTTCCGAATACCCCGAAATCCCCGGTGTGTTAGCCCAGATGGTAAAAGTGGGTGAGGAAACCGGTAGCCTCGCAGAAATTGTCGGTACGCTCGCCGTGTTCTATCGTCGCGAAGTCAACAACGCCATTGACACCTTGATTGGCCTGATTGAGCCGGTGATGATTGTGTTGTTAGGTTTGGGAGTGGGGACTTTGCTTGCGTCGGTACTTATGCCGATTTACTCCATCACCAACAACTTCTAAATTTCTTTCCAAAAACATTCCATATACTTCGTTGCTCTCGGCCTTTGAACATTCACCGTACAAGTAGTACGGCTCACGTCCAAAAGCCTCAGCTCCTCGTATCTGAAACATTTTTGAAAAGAAATAGCGTCTCAAGCAATTTCCAAAACTCACTCATTGGCTTCGTTGTTTTCAACAAAACAACTTTCAACGTACAAAAGTACGCCTCAAGTCGTTTTGTTTCAACGCCTCGCTACTAAGCAAGTTTTGAACTTCTCGCGTGAGTTGAGAATTAAAAAGTACGTTGTATGTTTTCGTAGTTTGACGCCTAGTATCTGAACGATGTATCGCGACAATAGGTACAGCTCACATCTAAATGCTTCAGCGCCTTTAGCTTTGTGTTTTAAGACGTAATTTATTTGCAATAACAAAACAAATCCGCCTGTACTTTTTTGTGAGGGCGGATTTGTTGGGTATTATGTATTTTTATGAATCAACGAGGCTACGAATGTCTGATAGGGTAGTCCTTCGCGCGCCGCTGCTGCCTTGAGACGAATAAGTGAACGTTCAGACAGTCGTACATTAATAGCTTTTGTCTTTTCAAGAGTGTACCGGGCTGCCGCTTCAAGTTTTATTTTTTCTTCGGCAAAATTTGGGATTGACGTATAATCCCCCCGCTCAATTGCGTCTTCAATTTCTTGTTCTTCCGGTGTTAGGTTGAAAATTGGTTCTAGGATCATAATAATTACGTAATTATTTTTCTGGTAAATACTTTTTAGTATCTTTGCGTGATGGATATGCAGTTTTCAGAAAGTACTTCTCATCATCTTCAATATAGGGAACTCGGTATATGTAGTTATTTATGTTGAGAATAAAAACTCGTTGATGCTCGTATGGCGGATGATTGGTAACTATAGCAACGATGTTACCTTCAATTACATATGACTGACAAATTTCAAACGAAATATCTCGATGCTTTATAAGCCAGTCATTTTTTTCTTTGTCCCAATCAAAATACTTCACGATTTTAGTATATACATTGTATATAAATCTGTCAAATTATTTGCGGTGGGTGAATCTAAATGCTGAAGTAAAACACGGGAGTTGTCCACTGTGGGGGCGGGTGTGGGAGGGTGATTACTCGTATAATAATGGTAATCACGTACAACGTGGGAGAACAGGTTTGTCCGCGAACTGATTGAGGCAACTCAGCTGATGTCTGAATTAAATGCAGGTAAACCAAACTATTAATTAAATTATTCTAAAAAGATATGTTTAAACGAACTCTAGAACGTGGATTTACGCTCATCGAGCTCCTCGTCGTAATCGCCATCATCGGTATCTTAGCTGCCACAGTGTTGGCGAGTCTCGGAACAGCTCGTCAGAGCGGTAGTAATGCTGCAGCAATTGGCAGTATGAGTAGTATGCGTGCTCAGGCTGAGATATATTATGGCACTAATAGCAATTCTTACCTTGGAGTATGTGCTGCTGCAGCAACTGCAAATGGTCTTGGTGCTTTGACTGCTGCAGCTCGTACAAACGGTGCCGGTGGTGCAAGTGCTGCTGCTTGGTCAAATGTGATAACTGTTGCTTCGCTCTGGAGTGCTACAGCAGCAACGAATCAGGGTGTTTGTCACGATAATGCAACAGCATGGGCAGCTTCCGTACCTCTTTCGGGTACATCTGCTAATTATGCTTGTGTGGATTCAACCGGCGCATCAAAAGTCTCTGCAACAGCCATTATTGCAGGTTCAGGAGCAACACAGTACGCTTGTCCATAATTCGTTCGGTTTAACGGAGTAAAAAACCACCTTTTTGAACCACACCCTCTAAAGTAGATACCATAGAAAGTTACCTAAGAGACAAAAGATGATCTCGATACTTTATCGGGGTCATTTTTTAACTCCGGAGGACGGACCTCCGGGTAGATATTAACGCTTTGGCTTTTTGTCAGGTAATGGAAACGTTAGCCAATCAAGCATCTCTTTGTCTAAATCAGATTTGGTTGCAAAATAATTAGGATATTTTTCACGGTTAAGTATAGTAACTTCTGGTCGAATAATTTTAGTATCCATGTAACTTGAGTATCTAACTCCGGAGGACGGACCTCCGGGTAGACATCATCACCTAACTCCGGAGGACAGACCTCCGGGTAGACATCATCACCTTGGCTTTTTGTCAGGTAATGGAAACGTTAGCCAATCAAGCATTTCTTTATCTAAATCAGATTTGGTTGCAAAATAATTAGGATATTTTTCACGGTTAAGTATAGCGACTTCTGGTCGAATAATTTTATTATCCATGTAACTTGAGTATCGGTACGATTCAAGGAACGATTGAGCGCTGTCCAGATCTCGCAAGCCTATCTCGCGCCAATCATTTTGGAATAATTTTAAGGGATTGAGATGAATGTAAGAAAAGAGATATTTAAGATAATAATCATCAGCTGCGTGTTCAGACTTATATCGACCTTCAAACAGTGAGCCGGTCCTTTGATACTTAGTATTAAAATACATAGAATACCCAGTTGCTAATTTACGCATAAAGTGACTTATGCCGGAATCAGTTAGGGGAGTAAGAAGGATGTGGAAATGATTTGGCATTAGGCAGTAGGCGCCAATTGAGACATACTGTTCGCCTCGTTCGAATTCAAATATCCTCTGATGTTCCAAGTCCCGTATTTCCCAAGTTGCTGTGCCATTAGCTAAATACAAAAGCATTATAAATCTTTCATAATTTTCTTGAGAGTGAAAAATTGTTTGTTTTGAATTGCCACGATTATAGATGTGGTAGTACTCTCCAGCTACTAGCGGTACTTTACGTATTGGCATAGTAATAGTCTAGCACTCATATGTTTAAATTTTACGAGTTTCCCGGAGGACGGACCTCCGGGAAAGTATTTTTGGGGTGGTATACTGTTTTGGTATGGATTTATTTTCTGGGTTGCCGGGGTATTATGTGCCGACTGTGGTGTTTTTGTTTGGGGTGATTATTGGGAGTTTTCTTAATGTGTATATTTACCGATTTCATACGGGGAAGTCACTCTCGGGGTCGTCGCATTGTTTGTCGTGTCGGGCGCCTTTGGCGTGGTATGAGTTGTTTCCGTTGGTGTCGTATGTGGGATTACGGGGACGGTGTTTGTCGTGTAGTGCGCGGATTCCGAGTCGGTACTTTTGGGTGGAGCTTGTGACGGCGCTACTGTTTTTGTGGGTGTCGCTCGCTGCGGCGTATGTGTGGTTGTGGCCACTCCTGTTTTTTTTGATGGCTACCCTTGTGGTCGTGGCAGTCTATGACCTCTATCACTTTGTGATCCCCAATGCGTTTGTTTGGACACTTTGTGCAGTGGCGGTGCTCCATATGCTGTATCAGCAGTACCTCGTGTTTGATGTGTGGTTACTCGGGGGCAACATCTTGGCGGCCGGACTGGCGTTTTCTTTTTTTGCGGGTTTATGGTGGTATTCGGGGGGTAGATGGCTGGGGTTTGGGGATGCGAAGTTGGCGATGCCGCTGGCGGCTATTGTAGGTATTGGGGGGGTGTTTTCGATGTTGGTGCTGTCGTTTTGGATTGGGGCGATACTGAGTATCGGGATTATTGTGTGGCAGAAAATAGTTGCCAGGAGGGGACAACTCCGCTATCGTTTGGGCGGTCGTCCCCTTACAATAAAGAGTGAAGTACCGTTCGCTCCCTTTATGATATTAGGTTTTCTCTTGGTGTATTTAGGTGGTGTCGATGTGCTCTCGCTCTTTAGTTATGCTCTCCCTCTTTAATACAGTCACCAATACAATTGAAAAGCAAAGAATTACCAGATCAGGCTGCATTCGGGGTTTTGGGCTGGTTGAATTGATGGTGAGCGTCAGCATCATGGTGCTTTTGTCGGGGGTGATATTGGCGAGACACTCGGCTTTTAACGGGGCGGTTCTGTTGCGCAATCAGGCCTATGAAGTAGCCTTTGCACTCCGTCAGGCACAGCTGCTTGCAGTCAGTGGTATTAATAAAACCAGCACCAGTGTTTCGACGCTCAAAGTGCAGCAATACGGCGTGCACTTTAATGAAACTTCTGGTCAAAATACCTCATATTTTATTTTCCACGACAATGATGTCGATGGGCAATACGACAGCTTGGTTGATGATGTGGTGGAAACATTTCAGATTGATAAACGTTTTGATATTCGTAGTATTACAGGTAGTGGCAATATTGTTGATGTGACGTTTAGGCGTCCAAATTTTGACGCTATATTTACCCCAGATGTTTCAAGGACAGTGTCTATAGATATTGCAAAAGTAAATTCACTAAATGCAGATATAAATACTGGTACCGTTAGAAGAGTTCAAGTGACAAAGGCAGGTAATATATCGGTGACTAAATATTAAATATCTAAATATCGTTGACTAAATATCAATATGTCAGTACCACTCTACAAATATAGCCATGGATTTACCATTATAGAAATGATGGTATCGCTAGCTCTGTTTACAATCGTGATTACGATTGCGGCAGGGGCATTCCTGTCTTTGATTGGGGGTAGTGGTAAATTACAAGGTGAGCAGTCAATTATGACATCACTATCATTTGCAATGGATATTATGACGCGTGAAATTAGAACGGGTACAAAGTATTACTGCCATGCAGATGGTGCTGATAATATTGTCCCCCAAGAATTTAAAGATTGTCCGGCTGGAGCAACAGCAATCTCCTTTAAAGAAGCAGGCACAAGCTTGACAGGTGTCGGTGGAGGTCGAATTTCATATTCGTATGAATCAGATGAAAATCCACTTGTTAAAACAATTTTCAGAAGGGTAGAACTTGGTGTTGAGCAATCAATTTTTTCCTCTGATATACGATTAAAATCAGCGCGGTTCTTTGTGACGGGGACCAGTCCGCTTAGTGCTGGTTCTGATACCCGTCAGCCGACGGTGACGATTATTCTTGAGGCTATTGACCCAAATGATAATTCTGCCAGTCCACGGGTGTATACTTTAGAAACGACCGTCACGCAGCGCGAACTTGATCTATGACATTTCATAATCATAAAAACCAATCAGGATTTAGCTTGGTCGAGGTGCTCGTCGCGATTTCGCTATTGCTGATGGTGATTGTGGGTCCGATGCAGATTCTGACGCGGGCAAATAACAGTACCTCTTTTGCCACCGAACAGCAGACGGCCTGGCTATTGGCCCAAGAGGGTTTGGAGCTAGCCCAAATGGGTCGGGATAATTTAATGTTGCAGTATTTCGATGGTATTGTGGCAAATCCCTGGGCTCGGTTTCGCCAAGCCACCTCGACTACCATTACGGCGACCACTAATCCTGGCGGACATGCTGCTTGTTTCACTGCTGCTGGTTGCGGAATCGTGGTCAATAGTATGGGTTCGTCAACAGTTGTTTTATGTAATCCCCTTAGTAATTGCCGGCTCTATTTAGGCGCCTCACCGTCCCGCGCTCGTTACCAACATATTCCCACCGCAACATCGACTTTGTATACGCGAGTAATTCGCATGACACAAATCAGGCCTGGGTCACAAATTGCGGCTTCATCAACAGTCACATGGCGTACAGGTTCATTAATAGTTGGGCAGAGAGTTGTGACTGAGACTAATTTTTCAAACATCTATGTCAGACCATAAAACAAAACACGAACATAATTCGGGAATTGCCTTATTAATGACAATAATGGTGTTGAGTGTCGTAGTGGCTGTAACTTTAGCGATTGTTGAACTAAGTTTAAAGCAACTTCAATTATCTGTTGACACCAGAGACTCCGAAGTAGCCTTTCATGCAGCCAATGCCGGACTAGAGTGTGCTAGGTATTGGCGTCGAGTGGCGTCAACGTCACTTGAAGCTCCAACCGGAACCGGTGTACCTGGCGGTGTGATGGAGTGCATGAGTAGTGTCAGTTCATCAAGTTTACTCCGAACATCTGCTTCAGGTGATGGATTGGACGTAACCGGGGGCACCATTGGCCGTTTCACTAAAAGCATGACCTGGAATTTGAATCGTTGTAGTGTGATAGATATGTTAGTCATAGTGTCAGGGACGACTTCCTCGGCGGTTGTCACGGCAGAGGCTGGTAATTTAAATCAAGTGTTTGCCAATTATCCAACCGCCAGCAAAACCTGCCCGCCTGGTGCTAAATGTACGATTGTGTCTGCTGCTGGCTATAATAGCTCTTGTGCCAATATCAATACGGCCGGTACCCTAAAACGGGAAGTTCTGCTAGAATTCTAGGCATGTCGAATCGTGCTACTGCAGAGAAAAAACGCTTGGTTGAATTACAGCGGCTGGTTGCTCATCACCAGAGCCTCTATCACGAACACGATGCGCCCGTCATTAGTGACGAGGCGTATGATTCGTTGATCAAGGAGCTGGTACAACTTGAGGCGTCGTTAGGGTTAGACTATGGCGCAACAGTGTCCGCTATCGGTGCCCCGGCGCGGGCGGCTTTTTCCAAGGTAACTCACGCCGTCCCACAGTGGTCATTTGATAACGTTTTTTCGCACACTGAATTACAGGCCTGGGTGGAAAAACTAAAGCGGCACATTGCTGACGCTGATGTCGTCGTCCCGAAATTGACGTTTGTGGCCGAACATAAAATTGATGGACTGAAACTGGTGCTCACGTACCAGGCGGGGAGGCTGGTCCAGGCCATTACGCGGGGTGATGGTGCGGTCGGTGAAGACGTGACGCATACAGCCCGAACCATTACCGATATTCCGCAGATGCTGACTGCTCCGGTTGATCTAATTTGTGTGGGAGAGGTGTGGTTGAAGGGGGCGGAACTGGCCCGAATCAATCGCGAGCGGGCGGCTTCGGGCGAAGCACTATTTGCCAATCCCCGTAATGCCGCGGCCGGGTCACTACGGCAACTGGACCCGGCGGTTGCTCGGAGCCGTAAGCTCTCGATGTTTTGTTATGATATTGATGCCTTTACCCCGTATGATACCGGTCTGTCGGTACCAGTAACACAGTCGGAGGAACTGGCACTCTTAAAACGCCTCGGGCTAGTCGTTAATACCCATGCCAAACACTGTACTACAATAGAAGCTATCCAAGATTTCTATACCGCCTGGACCAAACAGCGGCACGACCTGCCGTACGGGATTGATGGGGTGGTTATTAAAGTAAACGAGATTGCTGTGCAGCAGCTCGTTGGGTATACCGCTCGCGCGCCTCGGTTTGGCGTCGCCTATAAATTCCCTGCCGAACAAGTAACTACGTTAGTAGAAGCCATTGAACTACAGGTCGGTCGCACCGGTGTAGTGACACCCGTAGCGCATTTGCGTTCGGTGCTGGTTGATGGGTCGACCGTAGCCCGCGCGACGCTTCATAACGAAGACCAAATCAAACGATTGGATATCCGCATCGGAGACACAATTATTTTACAAAAAGCGGGTGATGTCATCCCTGAAGTTGTCGCCGTTATCCATGAGTTACGACCAACGGGGGCAAAACCCTATCGTTTTCCCAAAACGGTGTTGGGCTGTGGTGGTGATGGGCGGATTGAACGGATACCTGGTGAAGCAGCCTACCGCTGCGTGGTGTTGGAATCAGAGTATTTACACCGGCAACGCCTCCACTATTTTGTCTCCAAAGCTGGTCTAAATCTCGATGGCGTTGGTCCAAAAATTATTGATCAGTTACTCGATACTGGTTTAATTACCGAGAGCTACGACCTGTTTACCCTGCTAGTGGATGATCTCAAAGTCCTGCCTGGATTTAAGATCAAAGCCGCCGAAAACGTAATTGCTGCCATCACGGCTGCCCGTACTCAACCACTGTATCGACTCCTGGCCGCCTTGGGGATTGATCAGATTGGTGAAGAGACCGCCCGGTTAATTGCTCGGCAGTTTGGTACGATGACAGCCCTGGTGCAAGCGACTGTTGAGGATATAGCGGGCATTCATGGGGTGGGCCTGATTGGGGCTACGTCGCTTCATTCGTGGCTACGGTCACCGCGGAACAAACTGCTCCTACAAAAACTCCTTGCACACATCAGTCTCATCGTCGAGTCTGAAACTGTCCGGACAACGGCCTTGGTGGGGAAAACCGTCGTATTGACAGGTACCTTGCAAACGATGACCCGTGACGAAGCCAAAGACTTGATTCGCCTAGCAGGCGGTGTCGTCAGCGGTAGTGTCTCAAAAAAAACAGATTTCGTGGTCGCAGGAGAAAAAGCCGGCACCAAAGCAGACGACGCCCGAACGCTAGGGGTGACGATTTTAACGGAGGCGCAGTTCCAAACGCTCGTGGCATAATGAGTCTACTTCTGCTATGATGCCAAATATGACTACCGAAGAAATCTTGCACTTAGGACGTTTATCGCGGATTGCATTAACCGAGACTGAGGTAACGGCGTTTGGGTCCTCACTCGAGGCTATTTTAGCGTATGTGAGCGTGGTGAGTACCGTAGCCAAGGACGGCGCGGCGCCCTCGGCACCGCTAATGGGGGCGCGGTTTAATGTATTGCGTCCGGACGAGGTTACTCACTCTCCCGCGTCGTACACCGACGTGCTGCTGGCGGCGATGCCTAAAAGGGACGGGCAGTTTTTGTCAGTCAAGAAAATTTTGACCCAGCCGGAATAATTTTATGACTATCTCACAACTACGCGCCGGTTACCTGGCAGGAACTCGTACTCCCACCCAGGTCGTGGCTGAATTATTTACACATATCAAAGAAACCGATACCGAGGTGCATGCCTTTCTCGCTCTGTACGAGGACGAGGCCGTGGCGCTCGCCGCTCTCGCTACCGAACGTTTTGCCCTAGAGGGGGAGGCTGCTCCGGCCCTATTAGGGATTCCAGTAGCGGTCAAAAATAATATCTTGGTAGCGGGCAAGCCAGCCACGGCCGCCTCAAAAATGCTCGAGCATTACATTGCGTCCTACGACGCCACGATCATTACAAAGCTCAAGGCAGCGGGCGCTATTATAATCGGTGCTACCAATATGGATGAGTTTGCCATGGGAGGCTCAACCGAAAACTCAGCCTTTGGTCCAACGAAAAATCCGGTGGACCGATCACGCGTGCCGGGTGGATCCTCCGGTGGATCAGCCGCGGCAGTTGCGATGGGGGCAGTACCGGTGGCTATTGGTACCGACACTGGTGGATCAGTGCGTCAGCCAGCCAGTTACTGTGGAGTGGTTGGTTTCAAACCAACCTACGGCGCCGTCTCGCGCTACGGGCTGATTGCGATGGGGTCATCACTTGATCAGGCGGGACCACTAACCAACAGTGTCGCTGATGCCGAAACGGTACATACAATTATGGCGGGGCTGGACCCGTATGACGCGACCACTATTACCCCAGACAC
>JAYTKW010000028.1:0-45940 GCA_043729945.1 Candidatus Kaiserbacteria bacterium
TCCAGCTTTTGCCACCAAGGTTCCGTTACTGGTAATTCTATTTATACCACCAAATGACAGGTTGGCACTTAAATCGACATTGCCGGCTGTGTCAACTAAAATACCTTCGTCGTCACCATCTCCAGAGAGAAAGTTACTCGCTCCTAAGGCGATATTAGCCCCAGTACCTGTCATCACAAGGGGTGCGCTTGATGTTAAATACCCTGCAAACGTAGTTGTGCCCGTAAATGTGGAGGTACTTGTAAACGCATTTGAGGTACCTGCGAAGGTCGCTAGCGGGAATATGGTAGACCCAGTAAAAGTTGGTGCCGCAGATAACACAAACGAGCCCGTACCAGTCACCCCGGTAACGTCGGTAATCAAAATATCTAACTTGGCAATAGTATCCAGCGACGTACTAGAAATCTTGCCGTTAAAGGTGATCCAATCGGCAGCAGTGAGCAGGCCCCGCGCGGTCGCCGACGAACTCGGGATATTGAGGGTCGCTGTCCCGCCGAGGGACACTGGCGACGCGCTCCAACTAATATCGGTTCCTGTTGAACCGGTAGCGAGCGAGATTGTTGAGTTAGCCAGCCCTGTGTTCGCGAGCGTTCCCGTCATCGTTGGTGCATAGGTAATCGTATTACCCGCTGCCGTAATAAGCGTCCCTAACGTCAACCCATTAAATGCGTTCGTTGAAGTTGCAAGAGTAATCGTTGTCCCAGTTTGGATTGACCCCGTTGGACCAATCCCCGTAATTGATGCGCCGGCACCAAACCCCAGGGTCGACGTCGCCACCCACCGGGTACTGGTACCGGTGGTTTGGAGTACCATACCGTTTGTCCCAATACTGCTTACACCATCACGGAACCCGCCCGTTACTGCCAAGTCAGCCACCGAAGTCGAACCCGTAGTAGTGAAGCCCGTAAACCCAGACCCGATACCGGCTCCCGAAATATCCCAGGTATTAGAATCAAAGACGATATTGTCGCCGTTGTCACCAATCGTTAAGGTGGCGGTTGTCGTTTGAGTACCACTAATACTGTTGGCACCAATCGTGCCACCAGTGATGGTGAGGCTGTCCGCCACTTCGTTATCAGCCCAGGGGTTGGCAGTGTTTATTAAGTCGGTAGCGATGGTGTTGTCTGCGATATCAAGGAGGGTTGCACTGAAGGCTTGGACGTCGGTGCCGATGATTACTCCCAAGCTAGCTCGACCTGTTGTTGACGAGGTGTCGTCAAGGAGAGCGCGGGCCCAGGTGGTGAGACCAGTTAAGGCAGCAGTACCCGCACCGGTGAAGTATGGCAGGGTATCTGCGGTCGAGGTGAGGCCGGCAATGGCCGTGAGGTTCGCGTTACTCGTTTGGAAACCAAGAGTCGACGTAGCACTCCAGGTCGGTACACCACCCACCACCGACAGTACGGTGCCGGTTGAACCGATAGTGCGAGCAGAGAGAGTGTTGGCACCCGAAGCAAAAATCATGTCACCGGTAGCAAATGAGGTCAGCCCGGTGCCACCACGAGCAGCACCAAGTGAGCCGGTGGTGTTGGCGAGGTCAACGCCCAAACTCGAGGTAGCGACCCAAGTCGGCACCCCGCTAACTACCGCAAAATACGTACCGTTGGCACCAACAGTACGCTTAGCTAAGGTATTAACCCCCGAAGCATAAATAACATCACCGGCGGCATAGTTATTAAAACTAGTTCCACCAGAAGTAACCGCCAGCGCATTGGTTAGGTTCAAAGTTGTGACAGTCGTAGTCGCCAGGGTGCTGGTCGCACTAATGTCCAGGCTGCCGGTAGCCGTTAAATTACCCCCAAAGAACCCCGCCCCAGCCACCCCTAATTTATACGCCGGCGTCGTCGTCCCAATCCCGACGTTCCCATTATTTAAAATCGTAAAGACTTCGGTCGCGGCACTAAAGACACTGAGGATTTTCCCCACACCGTTTTGAATAAACGAAAACAGCGAGCCCGAAGACGAGGCCGTTACCGTACCTGTCTGATCATTTCGCACGATGGACGTCGACGCCACCCCACCCACTGTCTGGGCATTTTTTGCTTCAAAGGCCGCCGGTACGGCACCCAGTATTTTCCGTGGACTCATTTCCCCATCAGCCGCTACGGTCACCCCGAGGTAGAGTGGCTGATTAAAATTAACGGCCGCCAAACTAGATACTTCACCGAGCATAATCGAGAACAAGCCACTGGTGGTAGTCGCCGTCCGCGTTTCAGTCCAAATAGCAGCGCCACCGGTTGAAACGGTGTAAAGCCTGAATACCATCGAGTAACCACTATCGGTAACGGCGGCGGAACTGGTACCCACTAATTTTCCCTGGTAATTAATTGTTTGGGTAAATTGAGCGTTAGCGCTGTAGGTACTCAAAATTAACCCACAGAAAAATACCAGGATAAAAATAATTCGTGTTCGAGTATGTGAACTGAAGAGAGTACGCATATCTATAATTACTGCACCTGTACGTTATCCGCTGGCACCACCCGTGCCTCGGTCGGCACCCGAACGAACGGGAGTGATACCGAAGTTGAGCTCAACGTATCTGCTGACAGGGGTGATATCGTGCCACTGGTTTCCGTCACCATATCAACCGTCACTGGGTCCGAGAAAAAATCAGCAACCAAACCTGCCGTACCCGGCTCTAGAGCCGGCACCACCACGATGCCGCCGGCGAGATTCAAAACGGTATCAGCCTGATACATCCCGTCAGTCACTGCCGGCAACACGGTATGTACGGTTGCTAGGTTTCGGTCGAGCGTCGAGGATAAAGGTACCGGCAACCGAGCAGACTCTACTGCCGCTAACACATCAAGAGGTGTTTGTTCCGCTAACTGATTACTGTGGTACATCAAGACGCCGATAGCAAGACCGAGCGCCACCACACAAGAGGTGCGCACCGCGGCGACCCGCGCCACCTGCTGGTGTTTACGAGCGATGACATCGAGACGCGATTGGTACATTTGTTTCACCTCGAGGTCTCGTTTCCGAATCAAACTGAGATGTCGACTACGTACCGAATCTTCGAGCGACGAATTAGTATAAAAATTTTGCAGGGAAGATACGTCGACGTACCACACGCGGTCGATTTGGGTCGCCACTACTTTTCCATCACGCGCTAATCTCGCGACATAGTCACGACTGTACGGAACGTATTCCGTAGCTTCTTTTAGCGGCAGGAGTGTCGCAGGTCCAAGAATGATTTCAGAAGACATAAATAACAAGTATACCTATTATAATATATGTATACTGGTTACTTTGCCCTCCACCACTGGGCATAACTTTTAAGGAATTTGGGACAACAATAAGGCGCGCATCTGACCAAGTAAAAATTCATCTACGGTAATTGATTCTTTGACCACTCCACCCGCAACACTCGTTGTAGTAGACAGTACAGCTAGAAAAGAACCAACTATTAGCGCTGCTATAAAAATGAACGGCACAACCAGCCGCCGACGGACTGACGTCACCGGTGTCTGAATATGCTCTTGTGACCGCTGACGTGCAGTCGACACTGATTGAATCTCCTTTACCACAACATTTTCAGCCTCAACCGTTATCTCCGCCGGTACAGCGGCTGCATTTACTAATGTACGCACTCTCACAGGTGCCGGCCGACCCGTTTGGTAGCGCAATACTACCCCCTTTTGTGGCAATTCTTCAATTTCATGGCTCGAAACCATCTCCAGCTCGTGCACCGGCTCAGCAGCCTCGTAATCCGACTCAGTATCCAAATTTTCCACAGTCAGTTCTCCATGCAAGGATACCTCTGGTAACGGTGTAAATTCAAGGGCTTTGGCTACATGCTTCGTAGTATCTCGGACAACCACCTTTTCAGAACTAGCCAACTCAACTGGAATTGACGTGACGGCCGACTCCATCGTGGGCGAGCTGTCTTGTTGTTTTATTTTCGGGGTCATTTGGGGGACCAGGGTGGCAAAATCGCCAGCGTACGAATGTGATCTATTTTGCCAATGAGAATTACCTGACTCTGGTGAATCAGAAAAAAATTGCCGGTGAGTTTTTTTGGAAACTACCGAGTGCACACTAGTTGGCTGTACTACAGTCGCTACTGGTGTTTCTGCGTTAATTTTTATATGTATCTCGTTTGGACGAAATTCTTTTTTCTTGTCTGATTTGTGCCCCAGGAGCGACTGTTCACTAACAAACCACGCTCGCCCCACCAATCTGGCATCGACTTTACCTTGCCGACATAATTGGCCTATATAATCAGTGGTGTAGCGATATTTCTTGGCAAGAGTATTGGCTTTTAGGTACTCCGTACCGTTGTCTCTAAAGGTATCCATTGCTATCAGTATACCAGTGAGTTGAAGCGTATTGGGGTTTATAAACAGGACTATCTCGACTAACCAATAGCCACAATAATTTGTTCGGTGATAGTTTTTGGATCAATAGCGCCACGAGATTGCTTCATCGCTTGCCCTAGCAAATACTGGAGGGCTGCAGTTTTACCGGCGCGGTATTCAGCCACAACTGACTCGTTGGCTGAGAGCACTCCAGCTACCAGTGTCGCCACATCGTCGCTTGAGACGCCGCCAAGTAGCCCCTCTGAAGTGGCATAGGCGATTGGGTCAGCGTCAGTAAGAGCCAGGGCTATAATAATGTCTTTGGCTACGCGCGTGGTAATTTTACCAGCACTCACAGCCGCTATTAAACTCCAAAAATTCTGCGGGGACAGAATCACACTGTGTGAGTTAGCTGACATAATTTGGGGCGAGAAGTCAGTCAGGAGGTAGTTAGCTGCCAGTACGATAGTCTTAGCTTCAGCATCCGTACCGGCTACAGTGAGTACTGACTCGAAGTAGGAACTTAGTGTAGCATCCTGAATAATAGTTTCGATTGTAGTTGGTAATAAGCCGAGATTCGTATATTTTAAACGTTTTCTCGTTGGCAGTGACTCAAATATATCGTCTTGCCGAGATACTAAAATCTCAGAAAAAATGCTGGTATGTAGTTTGGGAAGATCAGGATCAGGGAAATACCGATAGTCTTTGGCTGTTTCTTTAGAGCGCTGGGTAAATGTCTTCCCTTTTATTTCATCCCAGCCTCTGGTTTCCTGAGAAACTTTTTGTCCACTCTCTATGACAGAAATCTGTCGCTCTATCTCATAGGCGATAGCTGCTTCCACCGACTTAAATGAGTTAAGGTTTTTTACTTCGACCTTGGTTCCCAATTCACCTGTGGCACTTACCGAAATATTTGCCTCAACCCGCATCTCCCCTTTCTCCATATTGGCGTCAGATATCCCCAAAGTCCGTAGAGTCAATTGCAATTCTCTTGCAAAATCGCCGGCGGTCTTGGCATCATGAATAACCGGTTCAGTGACCAATTCCATGAGCGGTACTCCGGCGCGATTAAAATCAACCAGGCTCTGATCTTCCTTGTCGTGCTGACTTCGAGCGGTGTCCTCTTCGAGATGCACCCTGGTCAATTCTACCCCAGCCAATTTTCCGCCGGTTACAAAGGGATAAGCGTACTGACTAATTTGATATGCCTTAGGGATGTCCGGGTAAAAATAATTTTTACGATCAAATTCTGAGTAGGTCGCGATGGATCCATCGACTGCGATACCAAAGGTGATGACCTGTTTTACCGCTTCTTGGTTTGCGACGGGCAAAGTTCCGGGGTGAGCTAAACAAATTGGACAGATATTTGTATTTGGTTTGCTGGCGTGCGGTTCATTCGGGCACCCACAAAACATTTTGCTCTTGGTTTTTAGTTCAGCGTGTACTTCAAGTCCGATAGTTGGTGTATACATACCTAAAAGTATAAACGATAGGCGTTTATTTTACGAGCGACGGAGGTGAGAAACGAGCGCATCTTGGAGCTCTTTCATGTTTTCTCCACTTTCTGCTGATATAACAAAGACACGTTTCTTGGTATTGTCAATAAACGATTGGATAGCGTCTAATTGTTGTTGATTTACAAGGTCCTTTTTAGTAAAAATTATCCATTCTTCTTTCTCGGTGAGACTTTTGTGGTACGAAGAGAGCTCATTTAAAATGGTGTAATAGGCTTTAATCGGATCGGCATGCTCGAGGGAGACCAAATGGAGGAGCATTTTAGTGCGGGTGACATGTCGTAGAAACGTATGCCCCAACCCCTTGCCGGTTGATGCGCCCTCAATTAGTCCGGGGATGTCGGCAATCACGTACCCGTAGAGGTCACCGAGATGGGGTTGCAGCGTTGTAAACGGATATGCACCCACCGCACTGCGGGCATTAGTAATGGCATTAAGGAGGGTCGATTTGCCGGCGTTTGGCATCCCAATCAGACCAACATCAACCACGAGGGTCAGTTCGATTTTAAGAGTGCTCTCTTCCCCAGGCTTGCCGGGAGTTGTTTCTTTGGGGGTGCGGTTGGTAGCCGATTTAAAGTGCTCGTTACCCAGGCCTCCTTGACCACCTTTGAGCACCCGCTCGCGGGCGCCTTCGGTAAAGAATTCATATGTTCGTCCGCGCTGCGTATCGGTCACCACAGAACCAACTGGCACCTTGATCGTTAGGTCACGACCGCCCTTACCGTACTTGCTATCATTTTGACCATCTCCACCAACCTCAGCCTCAAATTCAGGGCTACCGGTGTATTTGGCGAGCAGGCCTAAATCGCGTACGGCCTCGATATAAATATCGCCGCCATCGCCGCCGTTACCGCCAGAGGGACCGGCGTTGGGTACGAATTTCTCGTGTCGCCATCTTTCTACACCATTACCACCCTTTCCGGCTTTGGCTGTTATAAGTATTTGATCAACAAACATGACTACCTTAATACCACGAACAGCCCTCAAAGTACAGTTTTTTACTATCACTCGTTTCAGTAAAGACCTTCAGAAACGAGTGCAGTTCGAGACGGATGAGTAATTTTTTATAAGCCGTACGTATAGTACGGTGAATGAAAAATTGTGAAAGACAACGAAGAAATGTGCCGTTTCTGGAGGTCTTGAATTAGACGAAACGACTGGTGACTGAGCTTACAATACTCACTAAAATAGACCCGAGGGCGGCAGCGAGAAAATCTCGGACGTAAAACCCATCAATAAGGTAAGACAGACTGTAAAATAGTGAGGCGTTAATCACGATAATAAATAATCCGAGCGTCAAAATTGTAATCGGTAGGGTTAAGATCACGAGGATCGGGCGCACCAGGGCGTTAAGGAGGCCTAAAATGACCGCAGCGAGGAGGGCGGGCACCACCCCATCAATATCGACTCCTGGTACAATATAGGCTACCAAGAGGAGTGCAAAGGCGCTGACCGCAATGCGAGTAAATAATTTCATAGTGCTCCAATCGTATCACACATTGTGTACCTTGTAACAAAAAATCACTGGGGGATTTTTGCGTACTAGTACTATTTGAGCGTCCAGCCGTTTTCGAGATACGGGAGGGCTTTTTTATATTTCAGCTCTTTGGTTTCCTCTCCATTTCTAATGGTAACGATATCATTACGATTCGGAAGATCCTCAGTTACCCGAGGTTCATTTTTATTTTTTGTTTCACTACTTTGCTCGCTACTGCGCAAGGCAGCGACAGCTTGTTTTTTCTGATCGGCTTCACTGCGATCAATTACTGCGGGGGCCAAGCGTGGAATAATCTCGATCATTCGGGACAGTATGGCCGTCTGCATTTCCGCAAAGAGTCTGGTGCCCTCGGTACGGTACTCGACAAGAGGGTCGCGTTGGCCATACGCTCGGAGGTTCACACTCGAACGAGTGTAATTCATTACTTCGAGATGCTCTACCCACAGCGTATCAATCATTTGCAAAGCCAATCGTTTAAAAAGCGACATAAATTCGTCTGAACCGAGTTCGCTTATTTTGGCGTCAATCATATCACTAACACCTACACTCACTCCCCGTACCTCAGTTAACACTCTCTCGACTTCAGCCACATTGCCCTCGAGAAGTAATTTGCGTCGTGCGTAAACGATCATACGCTGCTGGTTTAGGACATCATCGTAGGCGAGGACCTGTTTACGGGCATCAAAATGGAAACCTTCAATGCGGGTCTGGGCTGATTCGAGTTGACGCGAAATTAATTTCATTTCAATCGGTTGATCAGGCGGGATGCCGAACGTCCCCATCAGATTTTTAACTCGATCACCACCGAATACTCGCATGAGCGAGTCTTCCATTGATACAAAAAACTGCGTGGTACCAGTATCTCCTTGTCTCCCCGATCGACCGCGTAATTGATTATCAATGCGACGAGCCTCGTGGCGTTCGGTACCGAGGACAAACAGCCCACCGAGCTCGCGGACAGCGGCGGCTTCATCGAGGGTGGCGGCTGGACCGCCGAGTTTAATATCTACTCCCCGACCAGCCATGTTGGTGGCTAGCGTTACTGCACCCTTCTTGCCAGCGGCGGCAATAATTTCACCCTCTTGTTCGTGGTTTTTAGCGTTTAGCATTTGATGAGTAACCCCGGCCGACACGAGGGCTTTGGATAGACGTTCATTTGATTCGATAGACGCGGTTCCAATCAGTAATGGTTGCCCGGTCTCGTTGATATCTTTTACGCGCTTGATCAGCGCTTCAAATTTACCAGCTTCATTTTGGTAAATCAGATCGTTTAAATCTGTACGATTGACGGGCTTGTTGGTTGGCACTGGTACCACCTCGAGTTTGTAGACTGTATAAAATTCCTCTTGTGAGGTCAGTCCGGTTCCAGTCATGCCGGCCAACTTTTCGTACATGCGGAAATAGTTTTGGTAAGTAATCGACGCATATGTCCGTGACTCGCGCTGAATGAGTACACCTTCTTTGGCTTCGACGGCTTGATGAAGACCGTCTGACCAGCGACGGCCGGGCTGCATACGACCAGTAAATTCGTCGACAATCACCACCTCGTTATCTCGTACGACGTATTCTTTGTCACTCTGGTAGAGCGATTTGGCTTTGACGGCTGTCTCGAGGTGATGCACGTACTTGATACCTTTATCTGTGTAGATATTTTCAATACCCAGCATTTTCTCCGCTGCTTCGATACCAGCGTCGGTCAGCGTTGCGCTCTTTAATTTCTCGTCGACGGTATAATGTTCCTCCGCCCGTAGGTTGCGAGCAATGTTAGCAAATAGTTCATACAAATTTTCTGAATCTGCAGCTGGGACCGAAATGATCAGCGGTGTACGTGCTTCGTCAATTAAAATCGAATCAATTTCGTCAACAATCGCAAACACATGTTCTCGCTGTCTTACATTCTCTAATTCAAACTCGATATTGTCACGTAAATAATCAAAACCAAATTCACTGTTGGTGCCATAGGTAATGTCTGCCGCGTACGCTTCTTTGCGTGTGCACGGTCGGAGAAATTCGTAGACAACTTTGTATGAACCAACAGCATCTCGCTCGGCGTCTTTATCTTGATGGTTTGGGTCATACAAATATGAACCACTACTGTTTATAATACCCACCGACAATCCAAGTGTCGCGTAAATTTGTCCCATCCAGACACCGTCACGTCGAGCGAGATAATCGTTGACCGTCACCACGTGAACTCCTTTGCCAGAGAGAGCATTGAGGTACGCTGGCAGTGTCCCTACGAGAGTCTTCCCTTCTCCGGTACGCATCTCGGTAATTTTACCCCGGTGGAGGAGGACGCCACCAATCAGTTGCACGTCATAGGGGCGCAATCCTAATGTCCGTTTACTCGATTCACGCACGAGGGCAAACGCCCGCACGAGGACTGATTCTAATGACGCTCCCCCAACCACTTCTTGTTGCAGTGCCCGTGTTCGTGCAATCAATTCCTCGCCAGATAGCGCGGTTGTTTCTTCCTCCAAACCATTTATAGCCGCAACCAACGGTGATATCGCCTTCAGCTCTTTCTCATAGCTCGGACCAAAAAATTTGTCTAAAAATGTCATAGTGCGCCTAGTATATAGGTAATCCCCGTTTTACACAAAAGACCCAATCAACTGCCATGGGCATACTAAAATAGATGTAGTTCTAGGTGAGAAGTGAATAAATATCACTTCGCAAGACCTTGCCTGCTATCTTTGATAGCGACAAGATGTACCGCCGCTGTAAGCGGGACAAGTGAAATAATTCGAGCCGTTTTTTTTACGGTTAAGCAAAACAACGAGCGCCAGCGAGTATGATTTTGCTTAGTTCCAACTTTTGCCCTCCCTCGGCAAAAGTTCTGGAACAGTCAGGAGTTGCAGTTCAGCGGTTATCCGCCTGACAACGAAATGCGCTATTTTTGAAAGCCCGTACCATAAAGCAAAACCGCCCTAATAAATTAGTGCGGTCATGCTATCAATCGCACGCGTAAGTGAGTTACTTCTTGCGTGCTGGAGCTTTTTTTGCTGCCTTCTTGACAACTTTCTTTGTTGCCTTCTTGGCTACTTTCTTTACTACTTTCTTCGCTACTTTCTTCGCTACTTTCTTCACGGCCTTCTTTACTACTTTCTTCACTGCCTTCTTTACTACCTTCTTTTTTGCTACTGCCATATTATTTTGTGATGGGACATTAGTGAATAAATTTCGACCGCATGACCTTCCCAAATTTTTCAAAGAGCTTGTCTATGAGAAATGTCTGCTTACTACTATTATCACGTGTAAAAAAAATTCGCACAATTTTTATTTGTCATAACATGTGGATAAGATTTTATTTAAATTTTTTATTTTTTTAAAAATAATTTTAAAAATAATCTTATTTGAAAATTAATTATTCTACAAACGTCACTTCATGCTCGATCACGATATTTGTTTTTTCAAATACAATACGCGCAACATCACTGGCAAACGCCCGGACGTCAGTTGTGGTAGCGCCAGATTCTGCGACAACTACCAGTGCCTGGTTTTCATAGAGGCGAATATGATTTTTTTTAAAACCTTTGAGACCGCAAATTTTATCGAGAATAAAACCCAAAGAAACTTTTAATGTGTCTGCTCCGGCTACATACGTTGGTAGCGTTGGGTATTTCTGTTGTAGGTCGTGTGCAAGTGCTGTCGGTACAATGGGGTTTTTAAAAAACGATCCCGCGGTACCAACTACCGTCCAGTCAGGGAACTTGCCCGCGCGGATAGCGGCGACATGTTGCCGCACTCGGCCTGGTGTGAGGTTGGGTTCGGATTGGAGTGCCTGCAGATCACTGTAGGATAGTTGCGGCCGCGGCTGTGTCGACAGCGCAAACGTCACCGCCGTAATAATATACGTTTGATTTTTTGCTCGCTTAAATACTGAATCACGATAGGTAAAGCCGCAGTCGGCTACATCTAGCATTTGGGTTGAAAGCGTGTCGCAATTAAATACGGTCACAGACAAAACAATATCGGCCACTTCAACACCGTAGGCACCTACATTTTGCACTGGCGTGGCACCAACAGTTCCTGGAATAGCTGATAGGTTTTCTAGACCCCATAGACCTCGGACGGCAGTATCCTCGACTACTTCATCAAATACTTCCCCAGCGGCAAACGTCGCCTGTACCTCAGTCTCTGACACTGTCGTATATTCACGTCCTTGTAATTTTATCAAGATAACGAGCCCGTCGTAGCCTTCGTCTGCGGCCAACACATTTGAACCACCACCTAACACAAAAAACCGCAGTTGCTGGGCACGAGCCCAGACAACGGCGGCTTTGAGTTCATCAACCGTGGTCACCGTTACAAAGTAGCGGGCCGGTCCACCAGTTTTAAATGTCGTATACGCAGCAAGAGAGACCTGGGACAACATAACTGGCTATACTACACAACGGCTACTGACAGCCCTCTTGGGGGGCCTTGCCCGCTTTGAGATTTTTGGTTATACATTGGGCCGTTGGCGCAAACACTGGTACAGCCGTAGCAGCCCGAGCCAATGTATCAATGGCTTTCTCATTTTGCTTGAGTTGATAGTACACAAACGCGAGACTGGCCCAGTTTTGGGCGTTTAACGGATCGGCTTTGACGCGAATTTCGTAGAGCGACGCCAGGGTGGTAAATTCGCCAGCTGCATTCACCGCCGATACCACAAAGTCACTGGCCGCAATGCGGTCACGGAAGGCCGGGGCGCTGTCGTCAATCAGGGCGTTGGCGGCCGCTACGTCTTTGACATAGAACAGAGCGGCGATGTAATACTCGCGCGCTTCGTCGTTTGTAGTGTCCAGTTCGTAGGCGGTTTTAAAGAAATCTCGAGCCTCTTCATTTTTACCCAGAGCCAAAGCAATCGCCCCTTGCTGGAGGATGATAGCTTGTTTCTTTGGGGAATGAGAGCGGGCGGCAGCCATTTGGGTTTCGGCTTTAGCTAAATCTCCCGTCGCCCGATAGTAACTAGCGAGAAATACTTCCAGACGAGCATCGTTTGGTTTTTCCTGCATAATCGAGAGCAGCTCTGACTCGGCCCGTTTGAGGTAGGCATTTTTTACCGCCTCGGGGACTTGTTCTTTGGAACCGGCGATACCCATCGCTTGCTGGGCGAATTGTTCAATGATTTCTTGCTGGGCAAACGAGCCTCGAGTCAGCGCCACATCAAAGGCTTCGAGTCTAGCCGAGAGATCCTGGGTCGAAAAGGCTACGATGATATCTTTGGCGGCCTGGATATTTGGCACGTTAATGACGTACACCACAGCGGCCATCACCACCAAAACTACCGGAGCCACGACTTGCTTAATAACCGGTACCGGTAATTTAAAGGCCATCACTGATGGGATCTGTCGAGAAACCCTGCTATGAATAAGCGCAATAATCGTTCCAAAGAAAATGTAGCTGACAATGTTATCAAACACTACCAGGTTGTGGGTCATATACCCCACAATCAACCCAAACAGAATTCCTCGCTCTACCAGGGTAAATGAATCATCAGCATAGCGCAATGGCCTGACCACTAGGTAGTACATCAGCGCCGCAAATATCGACAAATACGACAACAGCCCCAAGATACCGCCAGCAATCAACCAATCAAAAATAATGTTGTGGGTGCGATCAAACCACTGTTCTTGACCATAGAGTCCCGGATTATAGTACGTGTTAAAAACGTAATTAAAATTCCCCTGACCCCAACCGAATACCGGCCGTTCTTTGATACCGGCAATGGCTTCACCCCAAATCATTCCCCGCACGCGCAGGTCGGTCCCCAAATCGATATTGGCGACCCGGGCGAGCGACGGGGTATTTTGGATATACGCCGTATCACGCGCCGCCACAAAGCCCCCGATGATAACCACGAGCGCAATCAATCCCCCAAACGCAAATTTGCGCACAGTTTTTAGACGCGTTGCAAAGAGCGCAATGTACACGACCGACGCCAGCGAACCGGTTGCCAGACCAATGGCTGTACCACGCGTACCGGTTTGCAGTAGCACATAAATAAACAACACGCCCAAGAGCACATACGCGATCCGATATGGCGTGACTTTTGATTGGGCAAATAAATACGCCAAAATAAAAATATGGAAGAGCATGTAGATGGCCATATAGGCAGCGTTACCCAAAGTACTATCTACCCGCACGCCCGCGGTACCCAGCTGAGACAATCCTTTTAGGGCCACGAAACCAGCTACTACCAGTGACGTATGCAGAAAAAACGACCACGCTTTGGGCGTCTTGAGCACACTGCCCAGCACAATAAAATACAAGAATACATGCACCAAGGTGACATACCCGTCCATACGCTCAAAATTGCTCCACATAGCTGTGAGCACATGCTCGGCCTGGAGGTTTGCTACTAGCATAATACCTATAAAGGCGGCAAACGTACCCAATATCCACGAGAACCGGGGTCGGTACTCACTATCCAGGAGCGCGAGCAGCACCCACAAGGCTAGGACAACCTCGACAATAATCCGAAAGGCAAAGTTTTTACCGGTAATAAAAGGAAAGAAAAAATCATTCGCTACGTAGATCGTTAAACACGGAATTAAGAATAAACCTCCAAACACAATCCCTTTTAAAATATCTTTCATATGGTGACAAATATACCATATCTCTAGTCAAGGATTGACCTAGACGCCCGGGGGAAAAAGGCGCCGAGTAGCGATTTACTCCCTACCTGCATCAGTGATATTCCAGAATACCCCCATATCGCGGTGCATAACATTAGTCAAATGGGCGCAGTCAGGTTGGAGGGCTTTTGAAAACGCCGCTAATTCTGCCGGGCTAAAATACTGCGTCAGCTGGTACGGGGGTGGAGTTACAGGTACCGTTGGTTTAGCCGTGAGGGCTTTGAGGCGGGTGGCGCACCAGTGGATGAGTCGCGATAGCCGGCTCCGGTGTTTTGGTTCATCAGGCGGTGGCGCGTACGCAGCTAAGGCTTTGGGGATAAACTGCGTATCAACTTCAAGGAACCCGAATAGATCCTGAATGACCTTCAGTGGATTCTCTACAAAATCTTCGTACACGATCATGTGTAATTGCAGTGACGTGTAGTAGGTAAAAAAATCATGCAGGTGCTGCCCATAAAAACCATCACTCTGGACGGTCTCGTGATCTACCAAGTATTGGGCACAGGATACATTAGCTGCAATGCGTCCCGTTTTTTTCGCTGACTCGTAGACGGCGATGGCCCGCTCTAGGGGATGCCGTACGATTACAAATAATTTCGTGGTGGGATAGGCCGCAACAATCCTATCGGCCACACCCGGCGCGGACAGGTAGCTGGCCGAGCACTCCCCTACCAATTCCTTTTTCTGGCGCACCGGCATCTGCGCCTCGTACTGCGGTAGCTTCGCCTCGTCGAATGTAGGGCTACTAAAAAAATGGGTAGCCGGAATAGATTTGTGTATCTGGGGATGGGCAGAGAGGAGCGAGGCTATAATACCTAAACCCGAATGGTCAGCTCCAATCCCAATAAAGTCAGGGGCATTTTTTTGCATACTGTATAGTATATCAGAGACACATTAACCTACGCCGTCGTCGTACGGGAGGTTGCAGTCTGTACTTCAGTCTCATCTGCAAAGAGCGCGGCTTCGACACTATCGCGATACGCTAACCTATACGCCACCGGATCTTCGTGGAGTCGGGTTGTTACCAGTGCGTAGGCGCTATCACGGAGTGTCCGGCGCAACGGAATATCACTAATCAGCCGATTGAGGGCTTGCCACAAGGACAGACTATCCCCGGGAATAGCCAATAGGATTGATTCGCCGTGTACAAATAAATCACTCCGTAGTGACGTCGTCGCCGCTACTATCGGCACTCCGGCGTAGGCGCCGCGGATAACTACCTGATCACTCGCTTCAGAAATGTCTGGAACAATCAGGATATCAGCCGTCGCAATGTAGTTTGTAATATCAGGGACGTCACGCTCAAATACAATTTGGGTAGTAATGCCCAACAATGCCGCCCGTGCGGCGAGTTCAGCGCGGCCCGGACCGTCGCCCACAAACAAGAGGCCAATTTTAGGATTCGTGAGTAGTGCCCGCGCGGCGTCCATCGCTTGGTACGCGAGACTATCACTACCCAGCGCCCCCACATAGACAATAATCACGGAAAACTGGGTGAACTTTTCTTTGAGGTTGACGACCGCCCCTGGTTCGGGAGCGTGGTAATTATAAAAACGCGGTAGTGTCGCAATGTCCGGTACCCGGGGATAGACGTGCCTCAGATACTGACTCAACGCATCGGTATACGTTCGAATACTCCGGAATCGTGGAATAAGGTGCCGGGCTAAAAACGCTCGCACCCACGGGTGCTCGAGCTGGGCACTTATTTTCGGGTTGGTAAAATCTTCGAGGATGTGTAGCTGGGTTGGCCGACTGTAGGTGCGGCCGGCGAGATATGCTACGAGTGCGCTCTCGTACGGATCGCGGGCAATAATGACATCTGGTCTGAACCCATCGGCAAAATGTAACTGTTCGGCAATCATCCGCAGGGCGGCCCACGGCATCCACCACGAAGTCGCCGACACCACATACAACCAAGTATTGGGTGACACCCGTAACACCGGATTCCGGGTCTTGCCTCCTGACTGCATCACTACAACATGAACCTCATCGAATACGTCTGCTAGTTCAATATACCTATCAAGCGAACGCGTCTCTTGGTTTAGCACCTTGGTATCACGGGAAATAATTAAGACTCTGGTAGTTTCGCGATCTGAGATCACTTCGAGTTGAGCACCCCGGCGCCTCGCTTCACCTACGGTAATAACCGGGACGGCTTCTGTAGGTGATAGCTCCTTCGCCAGTTCCCGATTTAGTTTCGATTGCTCGCGGGCGGTAACGTCATATTTAGCTAAATTAGTACGGGTATTTTTCATAACTTCTGCCACCAGTATACCGCATCTATACTGGTCTAATGTGTATAAATAAGGACCTCCGCAAACGGCACACTTCTTCGTTGTCCTACGCAAAATAATCCTCACCGTACAACGAGTACGGTTCGACTTATTTTACTACTCCGCCTCGAATTGCACTCGTTTGCGAAGATCCTTTAAATCTTGGCATCTGTCATCTATTAGGTCAGGTACTATTTTTGAAACCGCGGAGATGTGCTCTCCAAAATGCCCACCAGCACCCGCGCCAGATTGGCGCTATCGTGACGCAACAAACTCCGCACAACAGAGTCGGCAGAAACGGGCGTTTCCACTTCGCCCGCTAGTAAATTATGCTGATGAACAATAGATTTTCCTGGTAGGATATTATTTTCTATCGGATGGGTACCCTGGGCCGCGTATCGTTCTACCACAGCCTCAGGTAACGGCGTAGTATTCCAAATCACATGTTCGGGAGCGCGACCGACGTAACGTTCTAGTTCGGCTACATGTTCGGCTGCATGCATACCATTGGTCTGCCCCGGGCGTGACATCACATTACATACATAGACAACCTGGGCTGAACTACGCTCTATTGCTTCTTTGAATCCACCTACCACACAGTTAGCCAGCACGCTCGTATATAAATCGCCCGGCCCAAACACTATCAAGTCAGCATTGATAAGAGCGGCCTCGGCCTCGCTACTAAGACGCGCCGGTGGAGTGACTGATAATTCGGTAATTAATTGCGTATGCAAATGTGCTGGTGGTACGTCGATATGATGTTCACCAATCGCAATCTCGCCATTTTGATAGACGGCCTTTAAATGGACGTCGTCTATTGTCACCGGCACCACGACCCCCTCTATCCGGAGCAGTCGCGCCGCTGCCTCAATCGCGAGACTGGAACTACCGGTAATATCAGTCAGCGCCGTCAGTAGCAAGTTCCCAAAATTATGCCCAGCGAGCCCCACCCCCTTATCAAACCGGTACAGCAAGAGCTGCCGCAATACATCGTCCCGCTCCCCCACCTGCGGCGCGAGCGCAGCCAAGGCCATCCGCACATCACCTACCGGTAACTGCCCGAACTCATCCCGCAGCCTGCCCGTTGACCCACCCGAATCTGCCATCGTCACAATCGCCGTAATATCCACATACTCCGCGTACGCCTTGAGACCCCGCAACACCATATGCGTCCCCGTTCCGCCCCCGACCACTACAATTTTTTTCATACCTGTTCAATATTCAATAACCTGTATTAATGATTGAGATGAATTTTATTTGCAACTTCACGGGCAAAGACTTCATCTGTTTCGGAAATCCGCTCGATATCCTGCTCTTCTGAAACACCCAGCTGCACCTCGAGTATCACGAGTTCACTATCCTCAGGTGCCTGGGGTGCGTGCCACACGCCGGGTAGATTCATGCGTACTTCGCCGTTTGGCATAAAGAAAAACTCACTACGCATTGTGTGTCGCTGCAACGACAATTTCTTGCCAGGTGCAATCGTTAAAATCTTTACCTTAAGCTCCGGCATATCGAGGAGCACATCATAGGTCCCCCACCGGGTCACAACCCGCTGCCTCCCGTTGATGGCTGAACTTGAACTGTATTTCCCACCCCCGAGCCCGAACACCGGTTCAATTCCCAATTCCGCACACACGTCGAGTTCTGGCGTATTGGTGACTGTCCGATCGCCCCCATTACCGAAATAGGTAGGCTTTATCAGACGCAGCGCCTCGCACACCGTCCCATCCGCATCATCTACCTCATATATGTGTGGCGTGTAGGCCTCGAGTATTTTTCGCCTATCTGTCCACGGCTGAAAGAAAAAACCCTTTTTACGGATCAGCCACGCATCACTATTAACAATGATGTGTACTTCCCCATATTTAGCTGCATCCTCAATCATCGCAATATGTCCCGGATGAATTGGATCAAAACCACCACTGATTACTATTGTTTTTTTGGCTAAGTCAGGGGTACTCATAGTGTGTATTGGTTATATATAAAATGTATCATCTGATTATGTAACCAAAATACTCTCTCAGGGGTTACAATCAGATACATTAAAAAGAGATAGAATTATAGCAACGTAAATGATACTATAACCCGTACATGAAAAAAGCATTTATTACCGGCATTACCGGCCAAGATGGATCATACCTCACTGAATTACTCTTGAACAAAGGTTACGAAGTACATGGTATTTTGAGGCCGAGTAGTTCTATCAGAACCGCTCGAATCGATCATTTGTTTAATGACCACGCGATTCATGACAAAACCATGTTTCTGCATCACGGTGACTTAACAGACTCAACCAACATCTCATCACTTATTCGTGACATCGAACCAGACGAGGTATACAACCTCGCTGCGCAAAGTCACGTTCGTATTTCTTTTGATTTACCTGAACTCACGGCAGAGACTGATGCGATTGGGACTCTCACCTTGATTGAAGCCATCCGTAAACAAGGCCTCACCCATAAAACAAAATTCTACCAAGCCTCGACGTCTGAACTTTATGGACAGGTAGTAGAAACCCCTCAATCAGAAACTACCCCCTTCTATCCGCGTAGTCCGTATGGTGTCGCCAAACTCTATAGTTATTGGATTACCAAGAACTATCGTGAAGCCTACGATATGTTCGCCTGCAACGGTATCCTCTTTAACCACGAAAGTGAACGTCGCGGCTATAACTTTGTGACCCGCAAAATCACTATTGCGCTCGCCAAAATTAAACTAGGTAAACAAGACATCCTCGAACTCGGTAACATTGACGCCAAGCGTGACTGGGGTCACGCCGAGGAATACGTCGAGGCGATGTGGCGGATGATGCAACACTCAGTTGCGGATGACTTTGTGATTGCCACCGGTGAAACCCACAGTGTCCGAGAATTCATCGAGGCTTGCTGTGAGGAACTGGATATCAAACTCGGCTGGGAAGGCGAAGGCATCGACGAAGTTGGCATCGACAAGGTTTCTTGCGTCCCAATTATCAAAATCAATCCGATGTATTTCCGTCCCACCGAAGTTGAACTCCTCCTCGGTGACGCTACCAAGGCCAAAACCGAACTCGGCTGGGAAGCAAAAATTAAATTCGCTGATTTGGCCAAACGCATGGCTCGCGCCGACTTCGAACAACAAAAATCCGGCCACCCCGTATTGTATTAATTTAATTAAAAGTAGTTTCCCAAAATAGATTCAGCCGCGTCCCGATAGTTTGGGACGCGGCTGATTTTAAATTCTACTTATTGGCAAAAAAGCGCCTTCTAATCAGGAATCTTTTCAATCTCTTCCACCTCGGTGAATACGTACAAACTGCCGTCATGGTGAACTGCGGTCGAATTCCCGTCGGAGTCGACCACGTCATAGGTACCATCGCCACCAGGGTTGGCAGCATGCAGCAAGATGTATTCCACTGTGTCTGACTGACTGGTGAAGTCAGCAAGAAAGTAGGTGTCCCACATCTCGTCGCCAAGACTGGAGTGCGATACCCGCGCCCGGTGGAAACCGGGAGCCGGTGGCAGTTTATTGGCGTATTTGACGGTCAACTGCTGCAGCGCCATATGGGCGCACACGACCGCGCTGACTTCACGGAACAGCCCTGAGGCCAGCACCGCTGGGAATTCCCGCAGCGGTACCATGAAGGTTTCCATGATTTCGTTCGGGTTCGGCGCCCGGGCATCCTGAACCCGCTTCAGGTCAGTGGCAAGGAACATATGCGCCAACAGCCCGTGATCGTCAGGGCCAGCCCCACGGTATTTGCCGGACTCGACGTCAGTCGAACCCAAATAGGTGAAGGTCCCGCCACCGTAGCCGGTCTCAGTCAGATAGATATCCTGGGTCTTTTTCAGGATTTCCTCAGGCGTTGCGTCAGGCCCGAGTTTGCCGATCCCGGCCCGGAGGCAGTTCCCAGGAAGCCCGGTTCACACCCGGCTTCCATTGCACGAGCGTCAACACGTAGGGCACACCGTGCTCCTCGACAACGCCAAAGGTGACACACCAGCCAAAACTGCGGATGATCGAGGTGTAATCCTCGACCCCATTCCCAGTCTCCAGCTTATAGTGCAGCGTCTGCCCAAAGAAGGGGATCTTATCCCCCAGTGTGGGCACGCCGACCAGCGGCCACCCGTTGAACTTATCTTGTGCAGCAATCGCTGCATAATCTTTGAGAATACTCATTCTTCGTACCTTCCATTCTGTCAAAAATCATCCCGTGCGATATGCCGCGCAGGTAGACTAACATAATAGCACATATGTTAAGAAAAATCAAGGGCTGAGAAAAGCTGCCGCCCCAACGTGGTATCAACCTGGGTAGTCGTAAATACCCTCATAGCACACACCATTCAGACACAGTTCATTACGTTGTTGTAACCTAGAGCGACGACTTGTAGTAGTATTATAAACCATACACCTATGTCTGCTCAATTTGTAAACCGTTTGACTAAAAAAATTCTCCCCGATGTACTCTATCGCCGTCTGATTAGTGACTGGGACAAAGACGGCTTTAAAAAATATTTCAATAATACCGGCTGGATATTTAGTGCCCGAATGGTAACGTTCATCACCTCTTTTATTACGGTGATATATGTAGGACGATATCTGGGTCCAGACGGCCTGGGAAAAATCAGTTACGCTCAGAGTCTCATTGCTATCTTCTCAATGTTTGCTTCGCTTGGTATCGACCACATTGTATTTCGCGACCTCGTCGCCCACCCCGAAAACGAAGGGAAGATTTTGGGGACTGCCATTGTCACTAAATTATTTTTTGGCGTGTTGACATTTATTGCCACGGTGATAACTGCCCTCTCACTACATAACGAACCTCTTCTTACCTGGCTCGTCTCTATCATTGCACTCTCGTTTATTTTTCAACCACTCGGAGTAGTGGGACATGTCTTTAACGCTCGTGTTCTCTCCAAATATACAACTATCGTCAGCCTCATTATTGCGTTCTTGATTCCGCTGCTTAAATTTATTGTGATCTGGACAGACCAAGGGGTATTATATTTTGCAATCATTGTCGCTTTTGAAGCCTTCATCAGTAGTATTCTATACATTATTTTATATACCGCCATTTTGCATGGCAAACTGCGCTCTCTGTCCGTATCGTGGCTGACCTTTAAACAAATGACCCACGACTCGTGGCCAATTATGTTGGTGGGTGCCACCGGTTACCTCTATGCCCGCATTGACCAAGTCATGATTCAACATTTTATTGATTCTAGCTCGGTGGGATTTTATGAAGTAGCGGTACGACTGACCGAGCCGTTAGGATTTTTCCCCGGAGTAATTATTGGTTCACTGTTCCCTGCCCTCGTTAATGCTCGGCGCGATAATCTTGCAGAATACAAAAAACGTTTTCGTTCACTGGTGATGTTATGTTTAGGTATCTCGACGACTCTCGCTTCTCTTATTTATTTACTGGCTCCTTACCTTGTCGGAACCATTTATGGCCCTGACTTTATGCCCTCTATCACCATTTTACGAATCTATGTCTGGTCAAACGTCGGGACGGTTGCGACATTACTTATGTACAATTATTTTATTGCTGAAAATCGGATGTACCTCCAACTGATGTACACCGCACTTGGGGCGGTCATGAATATCCTCCTCAATCTCATCATGATCCCGGCGCTCGGCATTACTGGCGCTGCGTACGCCACATTAATTACGGTCATCGTAGTGGTTGGTACGTTCCTGATCACCAGACGGTGGGTCAGCTAAAAAACTCAGTGTCAAATAATTACTAACCTGATATACTAATCAAATATGGAAAAAAATGCTCGAATTTTTGTAGCGGGAAGTCGCGGGATGGTGGGGTCAGCAATTGTTCGTGGTTTACAAAAACAAGGTTACGAACACGTGATCACGGCCACTCGAACAGAACTCGATTTGAGTGATAAATTAGCCGTCGATGCGTTTTTTCTCACGCACCAACCAGAATACGTATTCTTGGCCGCTGCCAAAGTCGGCGGGATTGTAGCGAATAACACGCAGCCAGCTGATTTTATTGTGCAAAACCTCGCCATTCAACAAAACGTCATTACCGCTTGTTTCGCCAACCAGGTTAAAAAATTACTGTTTTTGGGCTCAAACTGCATCTATCCCAAAATGGCACCCCAACCAATTACCGAGGATAGTCTCCTCACGGGACCACTCGAACCAACTAACGACGCCTACGCGATTGCTAAAATTGCCGGTATTAAAATGTGCCAAGCCTATCGCACCCAATATGGCGCCAATTACATCAGTGCCATGCCGTGTAACCTCTACGGCCCGAACGACAACTACCATCCCGAACATTCCCATGTGTTGCCAGGATTACTGCGCCGATTTCATGAAGCCAAAGTAAATAATGTATCCGAGGTAGTGGTCTGGGGTACTGGCACCCCTCGTCGAGAATTTCTCTATAGTGATGACCTGGCTGATGCCTGTATTTTCCTCATGCACCACTATAACGAACCTGAACCGATTAACATTGGTACTGGCACAGATCTCACCGTTAAAGAACTAGCTGAAACTATCAAGGCTACTGTCGGCTATGCCGGCACCCTCACCTGGGACACCAGTCGTCCTGATGGAACCCCACGCAAATTACTCGATGTTTCAAGACTACAAACTCTCGGCTGGACACCGTCGACCTCGCTCGCAGCTGGACTCGCACTAACATATGCCGACTTCCTCGCTGGTAACGGACGTAACTAACATACCATTCACCCCCATCACCCCATCACGCATCACATAACATATGATTCTCCCAACTGAAGCGACCACCACCACTAAAATTGAAGGTCTATTTTTCAAAACGCTACGCAAGGCGCTGCATACGTTTTACACGACCCTAAAGCTCCGCCCCGGAAGTGCCCCCTACCTCACGGGTGACTCATTCCGCGCATTGGCCAATCATATCCACGACGAAACAGGTGCAACATTTAATCCTTCGGACGTCAAAACCGGCGATATTGTGTTTGTAGGTAACACCAAAATGACCGAATTTTTTACGACGCTCCATCCCAAGATTGCCAATCGATACATCCTAATTCAGCACAACGGTGATTTTATGGTCGACGAGAAAATTGCAGCCTTTATCGATGACAAAATCATCCATTTTTACGCACAGGTAACCCTTGTGCACCACACTAAAATTACCCCCATCCCCGTCGGTATCGCCAACCGCCACCACGGTATTGAGATAGTTCCAACGTTTGGGGCGTCAAATTTTAAGTCCGCTTCCCGTAAACGAGCTCGGATTTTTTTCCATTTCAGCATTCAAACGAATCCACCAGAACGTGGGCCAGCACTAGAATATTTTAATCAACACCCCGCAATGGATACCATCCACACTTTTGTTCCCTACCTCTCATACAAGAAAATTCTGGCGTCGTACTGTTTTACTGCCTCGCCTGCCGGCAACACTCTCGGCAGTCATCGCACTTGGGAAGCGCTATATCTGCAGACCATTCCAATTGTTAAACGTACCGTTGATGCCGAGTCATGTGTTGCACTCGGCCTTCCTTTATGGATAGTGGACGATTGGCATGAACTGAGCACCTACACTGAAACTGATTTGCGAGCAAAGTACGAATCGATAATGGCGACAGCTAATTATGAAGCTCTCTATATGGACTACTGGACTACTCGCATCAAAACTGACCAGCTAACTGCTCGCTCGAGTTAATCCTCTTATGAACACCACTACGCTACTAGAACCCCTCGTACACCTGGGTAAACTACTCAAAAAGAAGCACCGTCAGTTACGACGACATATTCAATTTGGCACAAGAAGCTATGTCAAAGAAATTATTCTCCCGAACACGCAGTTTAAAATAGTCATCAACCCGAGCCAGAATGCATGTGTGGATGAAACCATCGCGCTTCAAGGTTACTGGGAAAAAGAACTCTCGGAACAGCTCACAAAATATATTACCCCCGGCTGCACGTTTCTCGACCTGGGCGCCAATATTGGCTACCACTCACTGTTTGTGGCGTCACTCCTTAAAAACACAGGAGCTATACACTCATTTGAACCAATCAAACGCTTGTCTGAACAAATCAAAAACAGTGCGGTCGAGAATAACTTCACCAACATAACGGTACACAATCTCGCTCTCGGCGACAGATCCTACAAAACGGAAATCAACCTCCGGGATGAAAATATGGGTGGCTCTAGCCTCGCTGAATATACCAACCTGAACCTCGTCACGATTTCTGCCACAGAAAAAATTACGGTAGTTACTCTCGATTCCCTCCTCCCTCCCACTACCAAAGTTGACGTTATAAAAATTGACGTTGAGGGCTTCGAATTCGAAGCGCTTAAAGGTGCCCGAAAATTACTTCAAGCGCAACACCCCGTTATTTTTATGGAATTTAGTCCGATTTTTTATAACCAGGACTACGCCACTAAAGCTATGGAGTTTATCGAGTTTTTGAAAGAACTAGGTTATGCATTTGAAACGTTGAGTGGCAGACCTATTAATCTCCAGGAATGGCTGGAAAGTGCCCCGAACTCGACTCAAATTGATGTTATTTGTAAACAGCAGATGGTGACGTAGCGTGATATATGGATGGTGTATGGTAGAGTTACTGAATCTTTATTTTAATTAAATCCTGTTGATATGAACATGAGTGAAGCCGCACATCAAAACTGGGCCAAAGCAATGGGTTCACAAATTGATTTTTACAATCATTCAAATCGAAAAACGCGAACGGACGAAGATTTAGATTGGGGTTGGTATTACAGAAGTATGCCGCTTAAGAGAAAAATTGGCCTCTACCTGCGCCCTCTCTTGCAAATTATCTACAAAAAGAAATACCTCGCTCTTGAATTTAAAAAGCATTGGTTTATTCAAAATACTGAAGCGCTCTTTCGTGTGCGCAGCACCTTTCATGATGATCTCAGCGGAAAAGAGTTTGACTCGTTTCTGCTGTCAGCAATCTGTGGCTTCGAGCGCTTCTACTATTCTAGAATTCATTTTGATGAAATTATATCAATCACCAAAGAAGCGCCCTTCACCGAAGACTTACCAAAGGAATACATGCGTCTTCCCTTAAAAGAGTTTACTGTTGGGTTAAAAAATAGTGAAATTCCCGAGATTACTATTATTTCCGCCAAAGAAGAAATTGACATTACCAATAACTATAAACGCTACCTTACACACCGAGAAGGTACTAGTTACGTACCAGGTAAAGGTGACGTGGTTTTTGATTGTGGCTCGTGCATTGGCGAGATATCTGCAGTGTTTGCAGCTTTTGTGGGTACAACTGGCCAGGTACATTTATTTGATCCGATTCCACTTCATAATAAGTACAGTCAACTTCAAATTGAGAGAAATCCATCACTGGCTTCAGTTATTGTCATTAATGAAGTTGGCGTCAGTGACACATCAAGAAAGGCGGTTGGCACCGTTTCTGACGTAACAACTATTTCACCCGGCGGGTGTAGTATTGATGATTTTTCTCTTGTTAGTATTGATGACTACGTACGGGACAATGCTATCTCAAGACTCGACTACATTAAAATGGACATCGAAGGCGCCGAAATTGACGCCTTAATTGGAGCAACCGAATCAATCAAAAAATTTAAACCTAAACTGACAATATCGTGCTATCACAAAGCGAGTCATTTATGGGAAATTCCTGAATTGATTCTAAAAATTAATCCTGAGTATAAATTACACTTCGAGCAGCATTTACCATTTGAATGCGATGCTATTGTCTATGCAACGATGTAACGACACACCGCACTCATCTTGCCATACTACTATAACAATGTTGGGTTTAGTGAGTGTTTTACAAGCCGTAACACAATGATATACTGAAAATTATTTATGAAAAAATACCTTGCCTTTTTATTACAACCACCACTCACTCGCGCGTTTGGTGCCAAGCTAAAACATAATTTTCATACCCTGACAGCGTTGGAGATGCTTATTTACTTTATAGCCATTCGGCCATTTTGGAGTACCAAAAAAAGATTTTTCTTTGAGGGCTCATTAGGGCTCATGGGGCAGATGTATTCGGCTGAAAGAAAAGCCCTGTATGAAACGGTGACCACCTATAAACCACGACAGTGCTTTGAAATTGGCACGTACACCGGGGGCGGTAGTACGTACTTTTTAGGATCTGCATTGATCGCCAACACATCCGGAACGCTTTTCACTATTGAAAACAACACTCATTGTTACAATAAAGCAATAAACTATTTTGCCAAAAAACTTCCGGATATAAATACCCATATCAAATTTATATTTTCTGACACCCCGCATGCGTTTGATGATCTAGTAACAATCTACGATAAAGTTGACTTTGTCTTTTTTGACGGAGCTGAAGATGGCGCACAGACACTCGAGCAGTATCACTATTTCTTGCCGTATTTCAAAAAAGGCTCACTGATTGCTTTTCATGATTGGAACACTGAAAAAACAGCTCTCGTAAGATCAGTAGTTACCACAAATCCGTCTTGGAAAAAAATAACCGAACTAATGCCCCCAAACAGTGTCGGCATGACCGTATTCATATACGAATAATCATGACTGAGCGTCGCGCATTAATTACAGGAATAACGGGTCAGGACGGCTCATATCTAGCGGAATTACTACTCGCAAGAGGATACCTGGTAGCTGGCCTCGTTCGTAGTTCGAGCCGAGACTTCCCTTCCTACATAGAACAATTACGACTCGACCATCGCCTCAGGCTATTTTACAGTGATATTCGAGATACGCAGGCTGCCCTACATGCAATTGCCGAGTTCAAACCGCACGAAATTTACAACCTTGCATCTCAATCACATGTTGGGTTATCGTTTATTTCTGCAGAAGATACCTTTGCAGTGAATCATATTGCGACGCGAGAACTGATTAACGGGGCGCTAGCTATTGATGCGACCATCAGAATATACCAGGCTTCATCTAGTGAAATGTTTGGTCTGGCTACCGCACCCCAAACCGAAGACACTCCGTTTAACCCTGTCACCCCTTACGGTCAGTCAAAGTTACTCGCGTACCAAGAAGCGGTCTGTGCGCCCCGCGCCATCGGTGCCTATGTTGCTTCTGGCATTCTCTACAATCACGAGTCACCACGCCGTGGCAAAAATTTCGTCACCCGAAAAATTACCCATTCCTTAGCCAAAATCAAATCCGGACTTCAAGATAAACTGGAAATTGGAAACCTGGATGGTACACGCGATTGGGGGTATGCCAAAGACTACGTTGTAGCAATGTGGAAGATACTTCAACAAGAGAAGCCGGAAGATTTTATTATTGCCACCGGTAAAACGCATGCGGTGCGGGATGTCATTTCAATTGCCGCAACGGCCCTCGCTCTCGATATTACTTGGGAAGGTAGCGGTATTGACGAACGTGGTATTGACGCGAACGGCAGCACCATTGTCTCAATTAATCCCCAATTTTATCGCCCTGTCGATGTAACTAATTTGGTTGGAGATAGTTCTAAAGCAAGAGAACGTCTTGATTGGGAACCGTCTGTTAGTTTTGAAGAACTAATTACCCTCATGGCACTCTCTGATCTTACGCTCGTTGCTACACATCATGAATAAGCTCTCTATAATCATCCCGTGTTTTAACTGCGCCCCCACCATACGCGCCGCGGTCGAGTCTTGTTATACCCAAGGATTTCCGCCTGCAGAATTTGAAATTGTCCTCGTTAATGATTATTCAACAGATGATACACAAACGGTACTTTTACAACTCAAATCTGAATATCCTAATATCACACTGTGGCACCATGAAAAAAACCTCGGTGGCGGAGCTGCTCGCAATACGGCTGCTGATCACGCTACGGCTGATGTGCTATTCTGTCTCGATAGCGATGACATACTGCCGCCAAATACTCTCAACAAAATGTACAACCACCTCACTCAAAAGCACTGTGACGGTGTTGGTATTCATCAATCAATAAAATTTGTCGGCACAGATACTACACACATTGATATCATACACACCTTTAATCAGGTAAATGAACGAATCCAGTTAGAAGATTTGCTCCAGCGTTCTGGCCTCTGCTCTTTGTATTCAACATTTATGATAACCAAAGATGCGTTTCAGAAAATTGGCGGGTACCCTACCGCGCACGGTTGTGACACCCAAGGGATTGCCTGGCGGTTTCTCGCTGCCGGTCTCTATGCGGAAAGTTGTCCAGACGCAACCTACCTGCATCGTGTTCAATTTAAAGAATCGTATTACTTGCGTGAATACAATGACGGTAAACTGAATTATAATTGGCAATCAATTCTATTTGAACATATTTACCTCTTTACAAACGAAACACAGGAATTCATTCGCTCATTTAATTGTAAAGATTTTACACTTAGTTTATACGGTGAGTTGCAAAAAAGACGCCAGGTGTTTTCACTCACCCGAAATGATTACCATCAGACATTGCCTGCGGTTGGTATTTTGCATGCAGTCTCTCGCAACAGCCCCCTCGGCCTCTTTTATCGAGTTCGTAGCCGACTACGAACTGCAATAATTCAGAATCGTCACTTAAAGAGCGTGTATTTGACTGGTTTATTTTTTTACCAAGATATTACTTCCCGATTAAAAGATCGGGGGTCTCTACTACTTATTGGGAACTATTTACTCCTCCGTTGTAAAAAAATAATCTGGTATCGATTTCACACTTCTGCAGTAGAAACCAATGAACGGATTGATATAGTCATCCCTACTATCGGAAAGGATTTTTATCTGCTCCATGCCTATATTGATAGTATTAGAAAAAATCTACGTCATACAATTGGTACAATGTATATTGTTGCACCAGGTGGTGATTCGAGACTACTCACATTTTGCCAAGAACAGCAGATTGTCTTTATTGATGAAACAACAGTACTCGGTTATGGAAAAGAAAAAATATCATATACGTTCGGAAGCTTAAACCGTGCAGGCTGGTTATTCCAGCAACTCTTAAAACTATCAGGTGACAAAATTACCTCGAGTAAAAAATATATCATTATCGACTCTGATACATTACTCATGAATGCCTACACATTTATCGAAGATGGTAAGTACATTTTTTATGAAAATACCGAATGGAATGCTGCTTATTTCAGTACCTTCCAAAAAATATTCGGCTACCCAGCACCGCATCGTTTATCACTCACTTCACACATGATGATATTTGATCATGATATGCTCCGCGAAATGAAAGCTGAAATTGAAGCAAAACACAACATGTCGTGGGATGAGGCATACATTACATTCTGCGATAGACAAACTCCTTCTGGCATTTCAGACTACGAAACATACGGGCAATGGGTTTCCAATACATATCCCGAGAAAGTGCAATTTTGGCCGTTTTATAATATTGCCCTTTCACGTAAAACTGATACGGACAACACGGCCCTACTCGACTCTGTCGCACAAAAAACTCGCACCGTTTCATTCCATAGTTACAATGGATGATATACACTCTATCAAACACAAAAAATCGTACGTCAAATGAAAAACCTTAAGTTCGCAGGCTAATTGCATAATTCACTTCTTCAACATTGGTTAATGAAACAATGACAGAACGAATCCCCTGCCGGCTCACGCTGGCAGGGGATGTTGTTTTACGTGAGTGGATACAGATCGGGATACAAACTTTCAAGGACGATTGTTTCGATGTGGTTTGCCGAATCAATTGAGTTCGCTGAGATGAACACATCGCCTTTGGTAACCGCGAGACCACTCTCGATTCTGCGACCATTCTTGAATCCGAGCACCGCACCGCCGGCTTTGTACGCCAAAAAAACTGGCGCAGCATCCCATGGACCACCGAGCGCTGTCGTGACCGCAGCTCGGTTACCGAGCCCACCGTGGCCAATCAAAGCATGGTGCAACCCGTTTGAACCAGGCAGAAGGATATCCAATCCTTCAATAACCAACCGATACATAAACCTCGCGAGCGACTCGACCGTGATGGGTTCTTCGAGCTGCTGTAGTTGCTTGAACGTCGGTGTCACATCCGTGATGATGGTTGGTTTACCCGGCAGGACTACCTCGTCCCACACGTAACGCCGTTCGGCGGTCTCTGCCAAGTAACTGATCCCGTCCACATCGTCCGGATCCAAATCAGGATTATAATGGATGAGCCACAACCCTTCGCCCTCTCCAGCAAACCACAGGCGGCAGAACGACGGTTCGCCAACGACGCAACGAGTTACCACATTTCGTAGCGTATCGTACGTCGCGCAGATGACTGTCGAGGACGTCGTCCCCATGAGCTGAGCCCGCGTCCCATCGAGACCGTCGTGAAAAATCACTTCGATCGTTTTCTCTCCCTGAAGGCCAGCTTCTTCCTGGATGAGGGTCAGTCCAGTCCGCGACAAATAGGGCCGTGCCACCAGTTCGCTAGCATCGTCCACATCTGATTTGTAGGTGCCGTCGGGTTTCCTTTCAAGACCCGTAATAAACCCTTTCCGTTGTCCTATTCTGACCACACGATTACTGGCCACCGTCGCCTGTAGCATCGAGAGCAGTATGGGATCAGAATCTAGATTCGGCCTCAGTACGCGATTCATCGGTATCTCCCAAAAAAACTGAGCGTCACCAGACGCTCTTCTGTCGAGAAATATACGCCAAAATTACAAAATGTAAAGAAATAAGAAAAACCCGTCCCCTGCAATTGCTGGGGCCGGGCTTTGGGCTCAGATCGAAATATTTTCCTGAAGCAGGCCCTCGACCGTGCCCCAGTAGATAGACTCGACGGTAATGGCAAGCGGCTGCTCTGCCAGTTTCACCCGCAGCTCGAGGAGATCGTCAGCATACTGCTGCAAGTCATTGACACTCTCCCATTTCATCACGCGAGCGAGAGTCGCATGAACAATGTCAATCTCGTCTTTCTCACTGAGGTAGATGCCATATGTAGCCATAGCACCCTTAAGTTCGGCCCGGACGGGTGCCACAGATGCCGGCGCCGTCTCACTTCCGATAATCATGTTGGGGGTGACGGCCAAATGTTCAAATGACCAAACCTTCCCCGCCAGGCCCGCCGCCGGTTGGGAAAAATCCCCAACTCCGTCAAGCAAATTGACACCTTTCTTGAGCGCCAGCGTGCTGTGTGCACGGAAATTGCGGCCAGCCAAGGAAATGGTGACGTTGTTCTTGGCCGCGATGTGGTCGATAGCACTGGTCAGATTGTTGAAACCAGCATCAACCGTAAGAACGGCGGCTACAACGGGATTCAACCGATCACCTTCCGGCAAGCCGGTCCAGAGTCTGAAGTCGCCCGACCGAAAGGTGGAAATACCATTGTGAATCATATCGTATCGTGTCTTAAAGTGCATCTCTTCACCTCATGTTTGGGGAACGAAAGAGCCAACATCCAATTTTTTAGAGGTTGCTCAATCTGCAGGGAACATACCACATTTTCTCTCGATAATCAATGTTCGCTAAAAACCGCTCTTACTACTTTACCCACTCCCCGCCGGTCACTTTATCGGTAATATTTAAGAGATCAACAGGCTCAAAAAATGTTTCCATGATGTGGAGACAAGCTTCTGCAACCGCACTATTACCACCAGTAGACGGCGTTACGAAGTGAGCGGTATCTTTAGTAAACTCAAAACCATTAGCGGGGGCAATCCCGTAGGCCACTCGCTTAAATACCATAGCATCAAAAATGCCGTCACCCATGTAGATGGTTTCATCGAGATTAAAACCGGCATCAACCATCCACTGTACACGCTCGAAAGTGCTCACACTATGGAGCGGATACTTCATATCCGTTTCAATTCGTTTACGAGAAATCTCAAACCCTTTTTTGTCACCACTCACAAAGAGAATATTGACGTAGGCTCTCAAGAGAGACAGTGCGTCTGCATCATCCGGTCCAAATGATTTCATGGATTTACCTTCGGTCGTGTAGTAAAAACACCCATCGGTCATGACCCCATCAACGTCGAGAATAAAGTTTTTTATTGTAGGTTTCGCAATGCTTGCCATAAGTGAAGTTTACTAAAATAATACAGGAACTGATCGTACGGTTTATGGTGTAGTGGTGACATGTTAAGCCAGGCAATACTCGTGAGTAATTTCACTCGATTACCATCTAAACCTTCGCTCGCAATGAAATCAAAAAGTATACTCTGGCACTCAACCAAGTTGTTTTTGCGCAAGATGTCACACGTAACCACGTTATCTGCCTCAACCACTATCGAGAAATTATTTGCAGAAACAATTTCATGATTAACCGTCAGGTTATGATTTAACTTAGCGAGATCGTAGTATCGATCACCAGAGACGAGCAGGCCTCCAAAATTATGCCGCCAGTCGATAAGCGTAAACCCTTCAGCTGTTTTGATTGTATTATCGAGAATAAAATCACCATGAAACTGATACTGCGGCGCGTTTGCGAGCCAATTAAAATCAACCATCTCAAGCATCGTTGCAATAGTAGGAACCGCTTCCCCATTAATCACATGCGCTTCATCCTCCAAATTATTCATGGCATGAAATTGCGCCACTCGCTTTTTTGTTTTTTCTAGATAGAAATCAAGACACACCTTCTTGAATGTTTCGTCGTCAACTTCGTGAACCTCTTTCCAGAGATTTTTCTTTGACCACTGTAGAAAATATCCAAATGTAGCCGGGGTAGCTACATCGGCGTAGGTCCGTCCTTTCGCATATGAATACCGGTAAAAATTGCGCTTGACCCCCTCAATTTTTGGCACTAATCCTTCCAGCGATTTGGCTCGCGCCACTCGTTCGGCCACAATTTTTTCATCGTGAAAGAATTTAATAACAAACGTATCAAACAGGAAAATGGACTCTTCGAGTTTATCCAAGTTATCAAAATGGTCTGCAATGTGCGTCCGAGCCCGTCCGAGCGCTGCTGCGTTACCGGTGTCATACCACTCAGGGAATAGTGTCGTGGAGAATTTACTTCCCTTGTCCATCATTTTCGCGAGCACTTTACAATCGTTGAGTGACTGATCATTTGGATTTTTGTCATACAGCTTTTGCAGTTCACTCCAGTAGGATTCATATTCAAAAATACCTACGAGTCCGATGTGGATATAATCAAAGTTAATAGCTCCCTTTTCGTTAAATACGAGCTTACCACCACCTAAAACTGACAAGGAAGCATACGGTGAAGCATCATCTCCTTTGTAAACTCCAATCCAGTTTTCAGTCGGTGGAAGAATTGTATCTTTTACAATTGTATCGGCTGCATGGAAAATAAACGGACATTGCAAATGTTCACTGGCTTGTAACATTGAATACCCGAGACTTGAACCATCACCAACAAATGTATCAATGGTAACAAAAGTAAAATTTCGCTCGGGATAGGTGAGAGTGAGGAAATCACGCACGTGTTCCCCGAAATACCCAATGGTAATCACGAACGGTGTATCCACTGGATATGCTTCAATCACATACGATAGGGCTGGTTTTTTACCAACACGCACCAATGATTTATTGGTATATTTAGTGATTTCACCGAGACGTGGTCCAATACCCGAAGTTGTGACGAGAACTTTATAATCCATATGATTTATTACTAGTTATTGTTTTACTGATGAAAAATAGTGTCTCGTTTTTTCTAACGCTGGCAAATTCCCGGTGTCACACCAATCAAAAAACTCGACAAGCTCAAACGTGACGCCGTTTTGAATCATCTGTACCAATACCTTACAATCATTCAGACTCTGATCGTTTGGATTACTGGCATAAAGTGCCGCTAATTCGTCCCAATACATCTTGTAATCACTAATACCAATCAAACCAATATGAATGAAATCAGCATCCTTGGCGTCTCTCCCTTGAAACAGTAATTCGCCATTCTCTCCAATCTTCCAACTCGAGTATTGTGTTGCGTCTGCACTTTTGTATACACCAATCCAGTTTTTAACACCAGTCGGCACCTCACCAGTTACCAAAGTATCTGTGGCGTGGAAAATAAATGGGCACTGCAAATGTTCACGGGCTTGTAACATTGAATACCCGAGACTTGAACCTTCGCCAACAAACTTGTCAACGAGGGCAAAGGTAAATGTGCGGTCGGGATGCTGCGAGAGTAGGTGCTGTTTAACTTTATCCCCATAGTATCCCAGCGTCACCACAAACTCGGTATCGACTCCATACATTCCTATAATCCGGTCAATGGTCGTTTGTCCAGAGACATCAACGAGCGCTTTGTTGGTGTCTTTTGTTAAATCGCCGAGGCGTGATCCCGTACCTGAAGTAGTTATGAGAACTTTATACTGCATGGAGACTATTATATACCCTTCTCCAACTCAGCATCAATATTTGTCCGGAACTCTGCAGTCGTTTCAGCCAGTGAGCGATCCTTTTTATAGATGGCTGATGTACCACAAACGAGTCTGTCGGCTCCGGCTCGAATCATCGTTGCAGCACTTTCAGGCGACACCCCGCCGTCCACCTCGATGTGCACATGTGGGTAGTAGGCAAGCATTGCTTTCATATCTTTAATTTTGCGAATCATGTCAGGAATCAATTTATGACCGAGGATACCAGGATTAATGGCCATCAACATCACCCGTTCAATATCAGGCAACACATACTCAAGTGCCGACAGAGGTGTGGCTGGGTTTAGTGCTACTCCCGCCTTAAATCCTGCATCACGGACTACTTTTACTACATAGTGGAGGTGTTTGGTTGATTCAGCATGAATAACCACAATATCGTCTTCGGTTACACCGGCACGAATAAATGCTGGAATAGAATCCTCAGGATCTTCAATCATGAGGTGGAGGTCAATCGGCAACTTTGTAATCGCTTTTACTGCTTTAAAATATTCAGGATATAAGCCGAGGCGCGGTACAAACTGTCCATCCATCACGTCAAAATGGATACCATTAATTCCACCTTTTTCGAGCTCATTAATTTCACGACGTATCGAAAGTGGGTCACCGCAAATCAGCGATGCGAGGAGGTGGTACGGGGGAATGTGTGACATATCAGTAATTATTTATTCAAGATTTGAGTGTCGAGCCCACATTGAATCATGTGTTTCGTCCAAGTACTCCATCATTTCTAGTACAACTGCATCAAAGAAAATTCCTAACGATTGTTCATTGAGCGTTGTCATCGGCTGCATTGAATTCAACCCCTGGACCTGCTTCGTTTTTGAAGGTGCTTTTAATTCAACTATCAGATCAGCCCACTCACCCATCCGTGATTTTGCATTCCCTGTTACTAGCACAACTTTTGCTTTATTGCGCTTTGCAATGAGCACAATATCATAAATAGTTTGCGTTTCTCCCGAACCTGACGACACGAGTAATGTATCCCCTACTCCAATACTAGGAACAGTAGTATCTCCGAGCATATAGGCTTGGTAACCAAAATGCCCGAGCCGCATTGCAAACCCCTTGGTAGCAAGCCCCACCCGACCTGCGCCCACACACACAATCTTCTTTGACTCACGGAGCGTCGAAATCAATTGCTGCACTTGTGCATCATCTACTTTCGCTAACACAGCATCAATCTCTTTTAAGATCCCTGCGGCTTTTTGATTAAACATATGAATATAGTATAAATCTAAAAAATGCTCTCGACCACTTTACTGAATGCCAACTTCAGTTTACAGTGCGAGCAATTCTTTGATTCCTGCCCCAAAAGATACCTTCGGCTTCCAGCCAAGTTCAGCTTCAATTTTTGAGGCATTTATGGCATATCTGAAATCGTGGCCGAGACGATCAGGGACAAACTCAATCACATCAGCTGTGTGTCCGGTTGCTGCGAGTAAGATATCGACAACTTCACGATTGGAAAAATCATGATCGCTACCGACGTTATAGATTTCCCCTGCTCGCCCCTTATGGAATACGAGGTCAATGGCTCGTACATGATCTGACACGTGGAGCCAGTCGCGACGGTGTGAACCGTCACCATAGAGTGGCACGTTCTCCCCTGCTTGGAGTTTTTTAATAAAACGAGGAATCAGTTTTGTGTCGTCTTGGTTCGGGCCAAAATTATTTGAGCACCGTGTAATAACGGTATCAAGACCAAATGTTTTATGATACGAACGGACGAGCAAATCCGCACCAGCTTTTGATGCACTATACGGATTATTTGGAGCCAGGGTATGCTCCTCTGTAAAAGCAGCTTCATCGATCAAGAGTGAACCGTACACTTCGTCAGTGGAAATATGATGGAAACGTTTTGTCTTGTACCGCACAGCCAAGCGAAGGAGATTATTAGTGCCGCCAATATTGGTCGTAATAAATGAATCTGCACTCTCGATACTTTTATCTACGTTGCTTTCAGCGGCAAAATTAATAACGCCAGCTGGTGTATACGTTTGAAATAATCGCTCGAGCAATATACTGTCACAAATATCTACCCGTTCAAATACATAATTAGGCAATCCAGAGACGGCGACATTTTCAAGATTACCCGCATACGTTAATGTATCAATATTTACAAAACGAGTGTCCGGGTATTTCGGCACCGCATAGTTGAGAAAATTACTCCCAATAAAGCCCGCTCCCCCAGTGATAAAAATCGTTTCCATACATTACTTTTTAACAGCTGCTCGCACTTTTTTATGAATAAACTGCGTTGCTTTATATAAACTTTCAAATGTTCCAATATCAAACCATTGCTTTTTAAGAAAGACCGCCTTGAGCGTACCGGCTTCAATATATTTATTATTGACGTAGGTAATCTCATATTCACCTCGTGCAGACTTTGGCTGATTTTTCATCTTTGCAAACACCGTATTGTCGTAGAGATAGATTCCCGTTACCGCATAATGACTTTTCGGTTCTTTTGGTTTTTCAATGATTTCGAGTACGTGGTGTTTACGATCAACGGTAGCCACGCCAAAGCGTTCCGGATCTGGTACACGTTTAATAAAAACTTTTGCTCCAGTTGTAAAAGAATGAATATGTCGACTAATATCATCTTCTACAATTCCATCTCCTAGCCAAAACAGAAAGCTACTGCCATCTACAAATTTCTTTGCCATCATCAACCCTTGGGCAATACCCACTGCTTCTTTCTGAATTAAAAAAGATATATTACAACGCGTTTCCTCAGCAAAAAGTCGTTTAAAGTTTGTAATATAGGTAGCATTGGTAATAATTAATACATCTTTAATTCCATAACTAATCATTTTCTCGACAGCATACTGAATGATTGGACGATCATAAATCGGTAACAAATGTTTGTTGGTGACTTTTGTCACCGGATACAGTCGGGTCCCTTCTCCGCCTGCTAGAATAACTGCTTTCATGGTAGAAAATAAGAAATATTACAACGAATGAAACTATGATACCATAATTGGTAATCCTTACTATATTTGGCCTCTTTTAGCTTATGAAAAAAATTGCTTACTATTGGAATCTGCTGACTACTGATCGTGCCGCTTTTCGCTATCAACTCTGGATGGTATGGAATCGTCATCGTATTCGTTTTATTCAATGGTTGTTTAATATGTATGCTACGACCAACCATAGATTCCTCACTATACATACACGTCCTACTGACAGTGCAGACGTATATACATGGGATGATTTGGCGATCGATACAGATCCAAAGGTCGCCATCGTACTGCAGGGACCACTCGTCCACCATCGTAATTTTACCCGAGAAACCGTCCTTTTGTATAAAAAGCACTTTAGCAAAAGTGTCGCTATTGTCTCGACCTGGGAAGACGAAGATCCAGTAGCTATCGAGAAGCTCCGTGAGGCAGGTGCTGAAGTGGTACTAAATGCCAAACCATCCGTATCAGGCATCGGTAACGTAAATTTCCAATTGGTTTCAACTCTCGGTGGTATGAAGCGGGCGGCAGAACTCGGAGTCGAATTTGTGTACAAGACACGTTGTGACGAACGGATGTACGCACCAAATGCCAATCGCTTCCTCCTCCAACTCCTCACCACTTTTCCGGTACAACCTGGATACAATCAGAAATATCGTATTGCTGGTTCCAGTTTTGGCACGTTAAAATATGTACCATATCTCTTTACTGACGTCTTTCAATTTGGACATATCGATGACATGATCCGCTATTGGAGTGCAGCCCATGACCCTCGTACCAAACCCAGCAAAATGATTCATACCGTACAGGATTTGTGTGATGAACGAATGTGTGAGCAATACCTTGCCAGTACCTACCTCACGAGCATCGGTCGAACCCTCAATTGGACCATTCAAGATTCATGGCAGATCCTGGCGGATCATTTTGTTATTGCTGACCAGCATGCCCTTGATATCTTTTTCTATAAATATGATTTCTACGAAGAGCACCGCGGTCGTCGCTATACAGGCAATAGTAACAACGGCTACGTCAACTTTAGTGATTGGGTAACTTTTTACGGTCAAAAAACCAATCTACCAAAAGCTCCCGAGCACTGGTTACAGAAAGGTCGGCATGATGTCATAACTTCACCAGCTCAAGAAAAAGTCGAAACGATGCCGTAATTTCACCATGGAAAAAACTGCACTTATAACAGGCATTACCGGCCAGGACGGCAGTTACCTGGCCGCACATTTAATTGCACTCGGGTACCACGTACATGGCACCAGTCGTAACTCTGCATCAGCACCACCACGACATAGTGCGCTTGGTATTGAGCACAAAATAACCCTCCACACGACTGATATCACAAACCTCGATGACGTGACGGATTTAATTCGCTCCATCACTCCAACGGTGATTTATCATCTTGCAGCACAAAGTTCTGTGACGGAATCTTTTACAGATCCCTTTGATACGTTTTATTCAAATTACGTGAGTACACTGACTCTACTCGAAGCAGTTCACTGCACAGACAATACCATACGCTTTTTCCACGCCTCATCGTGTGAAATATTTACCCCGTCAGCACCGCAACCACTCACGTTGACATCCCCAAAACAACCAACTTCTCCTTATGGTCTTTCCAAACTTTCGGCACATTTGCTGGTTGAATACTATCGTGAAAAATTTGGACTGTTTGCGGTCAACGGCATATTATTCCCACACGAATCACCACTGAGACAATCTCAGTCATTTATAACCCAACTCATCCACCACGCATATACAAAACAACCATTTAGTATTACTACTAAAGATATTGAACGCGATTTTGGTGATGCGGCTGAGTATGTCGTCGCTATAAGGCGCTCTCTAGAGCAAACAGTAGCGCGCGACTACATCATTGCGTCAGGTCAGGCGTACAACATGGCGGATATCATTACGTACATTTACAATTCACTCCACGCCCCCACTAGCCTAATTACAATCAATGCAAATCCTTCACACAACTATGCCGCTTGTATTTATGGTGACAGCACCCACACTCAAACCCAATTAGACTGGAAACCGATACGGACAATTTATAACGTTATCGACGATATGATTGCTGCTCGATTACAGCAAAGCACAGATGCTCTTGTGTAACTTAAACGTTATAGCTGTAGTAGTATAGAGAATATGAATCCCGCTGACGTACCAGTACTCCTCATACCATTTCGACGACCAGATAAAATTAAACGTCTGATTGAAGCACTTGCAAAAGTGCAGCCGAAACACGTCTTCATTCTCGGCGATGGGCCACGTCCTAACAATCCCGAAGAAGCACTATTATGTGCAGAAGCACGGCGGATTGCAACCGACATTCCATGGCCCTGCACGATTCATACCCACTTCAAAGAGAAAAATGTGGGTCTCACCCCAAATATTGTTGAGGGTATTGATTGGTTTTTTAGTCACGTAGAGATGGGAATCATCTTTGAAGATGACTGCATTCCCGACCCAACCTTCTTTACTTTTTGTGCTGAATTACTCGAACGATACAAAGACGACCCGCGTATCATGCACATCAGCGGAAATAATTTTCAAAATGGTATCACACGGGGTGATGGTAGTTACTACTTCTCGCACTACAGTCACAGCTGGGGCTGGGCAACCTGGAGTCGTGCGTGGACGCAGTATCATGAAGCCGTTGCGAATTTCGGCACCTACGATCAAACCGGTCGCATCAACGAACTCCTCTTCTCTCGTACTGCCAAAAAGTTCTGGCTTAAAGTTCTCCGAAATACAGCAATTTGGGATAGTCGCTGGCTCTATACTACCTGGTATGCACGTGGTTTGTGTATCTTACCGAACCAAAACTTGGTTTCCAATATTGGCTTTGGAGCTGATGCTACCCACACTATCGACGAGACGAGTCAGGCAAATGTTCCGACGGTACCGCTGACGACAATCACTCATCCCAGCACGATTGCTGTCTGCAAAGAAGCAGATGACTACACCTTTAGGACCACTATGTATGTTACCCTGTGGCAACGTCTCCGGGTAAAGCTTCGTGGTATAATCTCAAAAAAATAATATGCTCAGTCCCCTTACCGACGGTAATGCCACCCTCACAAAACAAATCTCAACTCGACAACTGATTGAAGCCTATCGTCCGTACACTGACGTCACACGCTTTTTTACGCATCAAGACGTTGTTGATCTGTATACCTGTGCCGATACCGGTTTACAATTTTTCTATCCACCCACTCTCGCGGGCGATGGAGCGTTTTATGAAGACCTATCACGTGAACCGCTCTATTACGTTACTTGGAAAGATGAACATGCAATTGTTGATCAATACATCACATCAGGAGATACCGTTCTCGAGCAAGGCTGTGCCAACGGCGCGTTTCTCTTACGCGAAGTAACAGCGAAGAAAATTATTCCTTATGGTACTGAAATAAACGAAGAGGCAAAAGCTGCCGCCGCTACCGCTGGGATTAATTTTGCTCCGATCACAACGGCAGACGTTACCTGTTCATTCCAAGTCCTTGAACATATCGCTGAACCTCGTGCGTTTATCGAGGAAGCAATTCACGCGACCAAACCTGGTGGATATGTAATTTTTAGCGTCCCTAATAATGATGGGTTCCTCAAGGATGACCCCTTCTGCTATCTCAACATGCCCCCGCATCACATGGGACTCTGGACTGAAGCAGTGTTTCGAAAATTACCAACCTATTTCCCTCTCGATTTTGTAACAACACACGCCGAACACCTCCAGCCGAATCATTACCGGGCTCACTATCAAATTTATATTGGCAAATACCTCGCCCCGCTCGGTATTATTGGTCGATTGCTGAACAAAATTATCTATACACTCATTGCTCGCCCAATCATTAAAGGACGAGCCAGCGGCTTGCCGGGACACACTATCGTGGCCGTTTTTAAAAAGCGCGTATGAGCCTCAAAGCCAGGATACTAGAGGAACATTTCTTCCGGCCCCGCTGGTATTCAATTGGTATTAATCCTTATTTTACTAATCGGTACCGTCTCTACCAATCCATCAAAACCTTTGCGCGCGCCACACCCAACCACGCTCATATTCTCGATGTGGGATGCGGTATCAAACCGTATCGCACACTATTTTCGAGCCCAGAGTACACAGGGATTGATATTGCGGGCGGTGGACATACCGATGATGCCAAGACGGTTGATGCGTTTTATGACGGACTCACCATTCCCTATGCTGATCAGTCTTTTGACACCCTGATTTGCACACAAGTACTCGAACATGCACACGACCCTGAGATTCTGGTAGCCGAGTGTGCTCGTGTCCTTAAACCAGGTGGTCGTGCGTTTTTCTCTATGCCATTTACCTATCCTGAACACGAAGTTCCTTACGACTTCAGGCGTTTTACCCGTTTTGAGCACGATCGACTCTTCCGTAAAAATGGCTTTACTACAGTGACAATCACCAAAACAACTGGCTTTGCAGGGACGTTTGCCCAGCTGCTGGTTATTTGGTTATTTGAAAGTATTCCGTTTCGTTCAACGATACTAAAATCTCTCCTCACGCTGTGTATTTTTACACCAATACAAATCATTGGTTTAGGGATCGACTGGCTCACCGGTCGATCTGGCATGACCATGGATTACGTAATTACCCTTGAGCTATGAACATCCTGATCGTCAGCACGACTGACATCTTAGGTGGTGCGGCGAAAGTCGCCTGGGAAATTAAACGTTCGTGTACAGAGCGCGGCGATACCGTCAGTATGTTTGTGGCGGACAAACGGAGTAGCGACCCAACGGTACACATCATACCTCGCCCCTATTGGCGTAAAGTATTAGGATTTCTTTTAGCGAGCGAGGATCTCCTCGCCAGTGATTGGATTTTGAGTACCCTCGAGTATAAAAATGCTGATATCATCCATTGCCACAATATCCATGGCCGATACTTTAATCTGCGGACCTTAGAGAAAATGACCAAAGAAAAGCCGGTGATCTGGACCCTCCACGATGAATGGGCCATTACTCCGCACTGTGCGTACACGCTTGAGGGTACAGCTATGAAAAATGGGCTGTATGTGTGCCCCAGTATTTCTACTCCACCCCGACTCCTCTGGGACAATAGTGCCCGACTCAGCCGGGCCCGGACGAGACTTTACGAACGTATAAAAATCCATGTCGTCACTCCTTCGATATGGTTAAAAAAGCGAGCCGAGCAGACTGCACTCAAACAGCAAAGTATCCACCACATCCCAAATGGTATCGATACAAAATCTTTTGTACAGACTGACCGTACCGAGGCAAGGAAAAAACTAAACTTACCACTCGATAAAAAAATCATCCTTTTTCTCGCTACCGCCGGTAAAGCTAATACCTGGAAGGGCTGGGTCTATACCGAAGCGGTATTACGTCACTTTCGTGATCAGGAAGATATTCTCTTTCTAAATGTCGGGAATCTCCAACCAGAAAATCCCGAACCCGGTGTTGAATACCGAGCTCATGTAAACGACCCCGCCGAACTTGCCCTCTACTACAGCGCGGCTGATGTGCTCCTCTTTACGTCAATCGCCGAGAACTTCCCTTTGGTTATTCTCGAAGCAATGAGCTGCGGTCTACCCATCGTCGCCTTTGATGTCGGCGGAGTCGCTGAGGTGCTCGAACATAAAAAACATGGCTATGTAGGGACATATCTCAATGTTCCTAATCTTATTGAAGGACTCTCCTGGGTCTTTGGGCGCACTCCGTCCGAGATTCGCGAGCTAAGCGCGCAGTCTTCTGCTAAAATAGCAGCACAGTACGATACAAAACATATGGTAACTGCCTACCAGAACCTCTACCAAAAAATTACCTCGCACCATGAATAACGAGACCCGCACCGCACTTATTACTACGATAGTACAAAACGAGGCCTTGCGCCCTCTCTCTCGCCTCGCGCGTCTCAAGCGCGATCCGTTTGGTGCACTACCCTACTATATTCTCGCTGCGATTTCGCATGTAAAGCCTTTTAAAATTCGTTTCCGGACGTTATGGAATACCAGTATGACCTGTTACCTGCCTGAAGGTAACACCTTTTATTATTATGGATACTGCGAAGCCAATCTGACCAACTTCTACATTCGCTATGTCACTGGGGGTATGACCGTGATTGATGTGGGGGCCCATGTTGGTATCTACTCTATGTTGTCTTCTGAGCTCGTTGGGCCCGCAGGTCATGTCTACAGCTTTGAGCCAACACCCTGGACGTTTAGAATACTCACAGAAAATACTGAGAAATTAGCAAATGTAACGATCACCAATCAAGCTGTCTCAGCCGAAGCAAAAACACTGACCTTTGCTGATTATGGACCAGGCTATGGAGCTTTTAACAGCGCGCACGAAGCGGGAGCGACCGGCATCACTCGTACTCCCACCATGGTAGAGGTTGGTAGTATCTCACTGGATGCCTTTTGTAAGGAACGAAAAATCACCCCCGATATTATTAAAATCGATGCGGAAGGTTTCGAGCCAGAAGTGCTCCGGGGCTCTGTTCAGTTACTCACCAATACTAGTCGTCCCCGACCACTCGTCAGCATCGAAGTCGCCGGGGGCAGTGTCTGGGCTGAAACTAGTCGAGAGGCTTTTAGTCTGTTATCTGACTACGGCTACGGGCCCTTTGAAATTGCTGACACAGGCCTCCTCACACCCCACATCTACCTGGAATCCTATGATTACGACAACCTCCTATTTATTCCAACCGAACGCATAACTGAAATTATCACTAACATAGAAAAAATATGATTATCGTTAACCTTAAAGGTGGCTTAGGTAACCAGATGTTTCAATACGCACTCGGCCGTACGCTCGCGCTTAAAAATAAGACCATCCTCAAACTCGATGTCGCAGGCCTCGACCGAGCGAATAAAATTGGCGACATCTACCGCGCCTTTGGTCTCAGTGCCTTTACTATCAAAAAAACCATTGCTACCGCCGAGGAAGTCCAAGCACTTAAATATCCTTACGGTAAAATCTCAAAAGGTTGGCGCTGGTTCGCTTTTAAAATTCTCAAACGCACTCACGTTGTCTTTGAACCAGCACTACTCAAACGGAAAGGAGATATTTTCCTTGATGGTTATTTTCAATCACCCCGTTATTTTACTGATATTCGAGATACGTTACTTGCAGACTTTACCCTCGAGGAACCGCTCTCGCCCGCGGGCGCGACTATCGCCAACCAAATCAAGTCGACTACCGCCGTATCCATCCATGTTAGGCGCGGAGATTATATAAAAAATCCACAAGTCCTCAAAGAGTTCGGTGTATGCTCATTACAGTACTATCAAGCAGCTATCAATCATATTAAATCTATTCATCCTAACCCTACTTTTTTTGTTTTCTCTGACGATATGAATTGGGTGCGGGAAAATCTGCCCGTTGGTGACAATGCAGTGTATGTTTCAGATGCCAGTATTAAAGATTACCAGGAACTGATACTAATGAGTACCTGCTCCTATAATATTATCGCCAACAGTAGTTTCAGCTGGTGGGGTGCCTGGCTCAACCAAAATCCCAATAAAATTGTAATCACTCCCAACCCTTGGTTTGAGAGCGCCGAGTGGGACAAAGACTTAATCAGTGAATCATGGATTCAACTACCAAAGTAACCTCCGACCGGACTCCCCTTGTGAGTATCGTCATGCTCACCTACAATCGTGCGGACTATATTGCGCAGGCGATTACAAGTGTGCTCAGGCAGACGTATCCCCATTGGGAACTCCTCATTCAAGACGACGGGTCGACTGATACTACCGCCGCTATTGTGGCTAGCTTCGCGGATCCGCGCATTCATTATCTACCTGACCCTATCAATAAAGGACTGGCACAAAAACGCCTCAAGAGTCTGGGGTACTGCCACGGGGTATACGTGGCTATTTTAGATAGTGATGACGTCTGGATTGATAATAATAAATTAGCGGCCCAAGTGTCGCACCTTACCAATCATCCCACCTGTGCAGTGGTGGGCACGCAAATAAATCTCATCAATGAATTAGGTGTAGTGATTGGCGCTAATACATATTTGCTCGACGATGTAGCAATTCGTCATACGATACTTGTCCGGAATCAGTTTGCTCACTCGAGCGTGTTACTACGAAAAAGTTTCCTTGATCAAACGACCGGCTATCAAAAATTGGACGCTTCTGAAGATCTAGATCTGTATCTTCGCTTAGGTCGATTAGGCACCTTTGCTAACCTCCCGCAGACGATGATGGCGTACCGTATTCACCATAACAACGCGAGCACCAACAAGCGAAAAATCCTTATGGGTGTCCTGCGAACAATCAAGGAATACCGTAGTTACTACCCAAATTACCTCAAGGCCTATTGTAAATTTAGTCTGATGCTGCTACTGACACGATGTAACCTTAGATAATAACGTACTTATCGAAACGGAGAGCGGGTGGGGGCGGTTTGGCGGAGGAGTTTGGCTACGGCTTTGGGGTCAAGCGGGTGGGGGTGGGGTTTGGCAGTGTGGGGTGAGGATGGTGTACGGACTGGAGAGTGCGCGATGGATAAA